>JANYGR010000161.1 GCA_025359355.1 Bacteroidota bacterium
ATTAAACCAATTAAAGATTTCGGAATTTATACATCTATCGGAATAGTTATTGCATTTGTGTTAAGTTATACACTGCTTCCAGCATTGTTGTTTTTATTTACGCCGAAAAAATTAGTGGCCATACATAGTCATGATAATAAAACATACAACATTATGCGCAATGTGTTGTTTTGGATTCTTCGTCATCAAAAAACCATTTTTGTAACATCGTGTTTGCTTGTTACCTTATCTATTATAGGCATTTATAATATTAAAGTCAATAATATTTTATTAGAAGATTTATCTGACAGAGTTAAGATAAAACAAGATTTTTATTTCTTTGAAAAACATTACAGTGGCGTTCGTCCTTTAGAATTAGCCGTTGAAATAAAAAATAAAAACAAAACGGTTTGGGATTATGACATTATGAAACAGCTTAATTCTGTTGATGAATTTTTGAAAAAAGAATATCAAGCCGGCTTTATGTATTCACCTGCCATGCTTACTAAAACTATTAATAAAGCGTTAAATGATGAATCATCTGGAGAAGGTGTTTTTCCTAATCAAGAAGATTATAAGTTAGTCAAAAAACAATTGATGTCCAATAAAAAAAACAAGGACATTAAACGCATTATCACTATTGATGGGCATTATGCACGTATCAATGGGAAAATAGCAGATGTGGGGAGTATCGTCATTAACGAACGTAATAGAAAATTTCAAGAATTTTTGAAACACAACATTAACCAGCAAGATATTGAAATTAGAATTACAGGCGCAGCTCATTTAATAGACAGAAACAATGAATACATGGTCAATAATATGATACAAGGTTTTTTATTTTCTATTGTGGTTATTGCCATACTCACGTATTTTTTACATCGTAGTTGGAAAATGGTAATCGTATTTATTTTACCAAACTTTATTCCCTTGCTAATTATTGCTGGTATTATGGGCTTTGCAGGTATTGAATTAAAAGCAGCAACATCATTGGTATTTAGCATTGCGTTTGGTGTGGCTACCGATGATACGATTCATTTTATATCTCGCCTTAAAATAGAGCTAGGTTATGGGAAATCATTGTTATATGCCTTTAAACGAACTTATTTTGAAACTGGTAAGCCCATTTTATTAACCACGTTTATTTTAATGGGGGGCTTTGTAAGCTTGATGATCAGTGACTTTCAAAGCACCTTTTATTTTGGATTTTTAATTTGTATCACTATAATCATAGCCGTTATTGCTGATATTTTTTTGTTACCAGTATTGCTTTTTTGGATATTAGGCAAAAAAAAGAAATAAATTATTATACTAATACTTTTTCGATGTTTATTTATAAAAATATAGTCGCATCAAGTGCTTAAGTTAAAAATACATTATTTTTAAAATAAACTTACATATCGAGTAGTATAGATGTAAATCATGAAAACATCAAATGATTTTTTTTGTAAATTGGCAACCGTTTCTAAAGGAATGTTATGGAAAAATCTATCAACAATACTGTAAATCAAAATATTCAAGATGACACTAAGTTTCATGCGATTTTCGAGAACTCTTTCAATGCAATACTTTTAGGTATACCTGATAATGGTGCAATATTAGAGGCAAATGCATCAGCCTTAAACATGTTTGGCTACAGTTTAAAAGAATTACGTTCCCTAAACCGAAATGCGATTTTTGATGCTACTGATTCCAAAATGATTTCTGCATTAAAAATTAGAGAAAAAGAAGGTAAAACAAAAGGAGAATTAATTGGTATTCGTAAAAATGGCGAACGCTTTCCTTGTGAATTTACTTCAACAATTTTCAAAAATGAATCTGGCGAAAGAAGAACTAGTACAATATTAACTGATATCACTGAAAGAAAATCAGTATTTGAAAAACTTAAAAATAACGAACAAAGGCTGAAAGAAAGTAATGAGCAATTATTTAAATTAACAGAAAATGTAGATACGGTTGTTTATCAATTTGAGATTTCCCCAGATGGGAAAATGACTTTTCCGTTCATGAGTAATAGTATAACAAAAATAGTACCTGGCATTAATTTAGAATTATTAAAAGAAGATGCGTCTGAGGCTTTTTCCAAAGTACATCCGGATGATTTACCTGATTTATTATTATCAATCGAAGAATCCAAAAAAAACTTAACAGATTGGAAATTTGAATATAGAAGTACTGCTTATAAAGATAAAGTAACGTGGATAAAAGGCACCTCGCATCCAAATAAAAAAGAGGATGGAACAATCGTTTGGTATGGATATCTTTTAGATATTACTGACCGAATTATTAGTAATGAAAAAATACAAGAATCCAATAACCGTTATGAGATTATAGAAAAAGCAACCAACGATACTATTTGGGAAGCTGATTACCAAACATATAAAATAGTATGGAATAAAGGAATTTCCCGTGTTTTTGGCTACGATGATAAAGATGAGACTATTAATCATACGTCTTGGTGGTATAGCAAAATTCATCCGGATGATTTACAGCGCGTAAAAAAGAAATCCGAAAAATGTTATGAAAAAAAAGAACTAAAGTGGGAAGACGAATACCGTTTTTTATGTGCCGATAATACTTATAAATATGTGTCTGATAAGGGGTATTTAATAAAAAACAAAAATGGTGTGCCAATAAAAATGATTGGTGCTATGCAAGATGTTACGAGTCAAAAACAAGAAGAATTACGCTTAAAACTTTTAGAGTCGGTTATTACAAATACAACTGATTCTGTAGTAATTACGGCACCAGACGCTAAAACAGGAGATCAAATAATGGTTTTTGTAAATGATCCTTTTATTAAAATGACAGGATATTCAATTGAAGAAATGATTGGTAATTCTCCCAGAATATTTCAAGGCATAAACAGCGATAAAGAAGAATTAGACAAAATAAGAAAAGCAATTTTAAATTATCAAAAATATCAAACAGAAATAATTAATTATAGAAAAAATGGAGAAGAGTATTGGATTAATATCTCAATATCTCCCGTAACAAATGAATTAGGGGAAACAACTCATTTTATAGCAATCGAAAAGGATGTTACTGACCGTAAAATACGAGAAATAGAAAAAGAATTAATTATTGCAGAATTATCACAAAATATCAAAGACTTAAAACAGTTTTCCTACGTTACATCTCACAACTTAAGAGCGCCAATAGCTAATTTATTAGGTTTAACAACACTTCTTGAACAATATAAAATCCCGAATAAATCTTTAAAAATAATATTAGAAGGCATTAAGCAATCTGCACTAATATTTGATGATACCGTTAAAGATTTAACAAAGGTTTTAATCATAAAAGATCAAATTAATATTGTTAAAGAAAAAATTTCATTAACTGAAATTACCAATAAAGTACTTTCTCAATTAAGTATAACAGTTGACGATAATGAGGTAAAAGTAAATTACAATTTCAAAGAAGCTCCATTTGTAAACTTCACTAAAGCTTATTTAGAAAGCGTTTTATTAAATTTATTTACTAATTCAATCAAATACAAATCGCCTAAACGAAAATTAAAAATTAATATTTCATCTAACGCTTCTAATGGGGTTGTTACACTCAAATTTAATGATAATGGGATTGGCATAGATACAGAACAACACAAAGAAAAATTATTTAAATTATATCAAAGATTTCATAATAATCCTGATGGGAAAGGATTAGGATTATATTTGATTAAATCGCAAATAGAAGCATTAGGAGGTACTATAGATGTAGAAAGTGAAGTTAACGTTGGCACTACTTTTATAATTACGTTTAAAAAATAGATGTAGCTATCATTAATAATGCAAAACACTTATAATATCCAAAACATACTCTATTTCAATTAATTATAAAAACCTAAGCCAGCTTGGGAATATACTACGAACATTGTATATGTAAGATTTTTAAATAAAAAGAATATTTCAGAATAAAATGTCTATTAAAACATAGGCTTTAGGATAATATAAATATTATATTAAACGTAAATATCAATATAATTGAAATAATTTTCAAAGTTAATATGCTTACTTTTATAACAATCACAGTAAGTTATGCTTAATAAAAAATAATCATGATTAAACTAAAGGAAGTCATAGTTCAATTAGAAAAAGATAACTATTTTGAAATTGAAAAAACGTTAATAAAAAATAAGGCAGATAGATTCCTACTTCTTTTTCAATCATATAAAAATACGTCACATACTGATAAAGAAATCAGGCAACAATTAGGCGTAAATGCCAATGCATTTTATGTATTAAAATCTAGATTATACGATAAAATTCAAGAATCTTTGTCGTGCGATATGTTTATAGATCAAGAAAAATCTATAAAATTACTATTACAAGTTCCTGAAGTTTGTTTAAACAGCCCGCGCGAAACAGCTATCGCCTATTTAGAAAAATTAGAAAAAGAATTAAATAGATTTGATTTACACAATGAGTTACTAGTTATATATAGCGCTCTTAAAAAAATGCATCTATATTCTGATAAATATTATTACTATTCTCAACTCTATAATAAACAAGTATCTTTTGGTCTCTCTTTAGAAAAATCAGAAGAGGTATTAGGGAATTTTTGTCGCTTATTAACTCAGTACGATTTATCAAAATCTGGTGAGATATTCGATAAACTTAATTTCCTTAAAACCGAGATCATCAATATTTACGAACTTTGTCCGTCAAGACAAATTGAGTTAATCAAAAATTTAATCGAGTTACAATTAATTATATTTTGCCCAAACAACAAATCTAATAAACATAGCGCTAGCGATCTTCTCAAACAAACAAGAATTATTTTTGATGACTTACCAGTTAGTATTATTCAAAAAAAATGGGAGCTAACTTTAGATTATTTATGTTTTGAGTACTACTATTCAATCAATTCTTCTCAAGAAACTAAATTTTATTATGAAAAAGTAAATGCTCAATTTTCAAACTTATTATTATACAATCATATTTGTTTTGTTTCTCGTTTTTTAATTTCAAAAATTAGATTTTGTGAAGAGCAAAATATCATGAGTACTTTATATTTAGATACGAATAAGGATGCTATTCTATTTGACCCAAAAGACGAACATAGTCAGATTTTAATATGTTTATATCATTCTATGATTTACTTTGATCAAAAAAAATATAAAGAAGCTATTGATTTACTAGTTAATGTCCATAATCATTATGTTTTGAAAAACTACAGTCATTTATGTATAAATATAAAGTTAACATTAGTCTATTATTATATTGTAACAAAAGAATATGACAAAGCCTTAATTAATTTAAAAACTGTAAATAGTATTATTAGTAGAAAAATTAAAGCTACTAACACTGAAGGGTATAACCAAATTTCGTATTTATTGAAAGCCTTTAATTTAATTATTAATAAAGAGGCTTTACCAAAAAATATCTTTAAACAAAGAGATTTTATTATTCTTTTTATTGCTAATAATCATAAAAACAATGAATTTTTAGCTCATTTGATTCCTGAATTAAAAAGGAAATATCAAATTTGATTTAACATTTCCTTAGTAAGGGGCTTGTTTAAAAACATGATGTCTTTTGATATTTTAAGCGCTCGCTCCTTATCGCTTGGAGTAATTGATGACGTTAAAATAACCACTTTTAGTTCGGCAAATTTATTGGGTAAAAGTGTTTTTAAATTTTCTATAAATTGAAAACCATCTATCATAGGCATATTAAGATCTACAAAAATTACTTCTGGAAAAATATTAAAATTTTTGGAGCCTGAAATTTCTAAATTTTTTAAAAACTCTAAAGCACTTTTACTCCCTGAAGTAATGTAAACTTTATTAGCAAAATGATTAGCCTCTATTGTTTTCTGATTGATGAAATTATCTAATTCATTATCATCAATTAACATTGCATAGTTGTATGTATGCGTTGGTTCTTTTCTTTTCATATTATAATTTTACAATTATTAGGTACTAACTAATTATGAATTTATGATATTAATTTTTGCCTAAGCATAAACTCTAATTGCTCGTTGGTTATTAGTATTTTTTGATTTAATTCTTTTTGTTCTTTTTTTAAATGATATATTTTATAGGCATTTTCAATCGTTTCTTTTAATTCAATGTCATTCCAGGGTTTTTGTAAATAATGATAAATCTGACCTTTATTAATAGCCTCTTTAATAGCTTCAAAATCTGCAAACCCAGTAAGTAAAATTCTAACTTGATCAGGGTAATCTTTTACTGATTGAATTAAAAGCTCTGTACCTAAAGTTTCTGGCATTCTTTGATCAGTAATTAAAACATGAATTTCATTGTTACTTAATACAGTATATGCTTCTTGAACTGAACGGGAAGTATATATAGAAAAATATCGTCGAAAAGCAGCTCGAAAAGAAACTAAATTATTTTCTTCATCATCTACATATAACACATTTATCAAATTATTCTCTTCCATGTTTTTAAAATAAATTAAACATATTTCTTTTTTAAAAGTACTAAATTTATGGCTTAATATAGCAGAATATTCAATAAATATTTTAATTTTACAAGTATCCAAGTTCCTCTATTATTTCTCATAATAAGTCTTGTTAATGCAAAAAGATTACAAAATTTATTTAATAAATTTTTATGGAAAATTTCGCTAATAAAATAGAAAATTTTAAAATTAAGCAAGCTGAATTTATAAACATACATAAGCCCTTATTTTTTAGAATTTATAATACCGAAGAATTTGAAAAATTAAATCAACTACTTTCAAATCCAGGAATTATTGTATTTGATTTTATACATGATCAAATTAAAGAATTAATAAAATGTAAAAATCCTTCTAAAAAATTTACACCTTCTGAATTAGAATCCGAAATCATTAATCACATTGGTATATTATCTATATACGAATACGGCGTATGGGTATATTATCCTTGGACTAACAGAGTAGTTCATATTTTAGACGAAGAAGAATTTATTGAAGTAAGAACAAGTCGCAATCAAAATAAAATTACTAAAGAAGAACGAAATATTTTATTGCAAAAAAAAATTGGAGTGATTGGGTTATCCGTTGGGCAATCGGTTTCAGTTACGTTAGCGATGGAAAGAGTTTGTAACGAAATTAGATTAGCTGATTTTGATTTATTAGAATTAACAAATTTAAATAGAATAAGAACGGGAGTTCATAATTTAGGCTTACCAAAAGTATATTCCGTTGCTAGAGAAATTTCAGAAATTGACCCTTATCTAAAAGTAACATGTTTTCCGGAAGGCTTAACTGAAAAAAACATGGATGAGTTTTTCTTAAGTGGAGGAAAATTAGATTTACTGTTAGAAGAGTCTGATGGTTTTGATATAAAAATATTAAGTCGTTATAAAGCAAGAGAATTAGGAGTACCTGTTGTGATGGAGGCTAGCGACCGTTGCACTGTTGATGTTGAAAGATTTGATTTAGAACCAAACCGTAGTATTTTACATGGCTTAGTTGATTATTTAGATATCAATAAATTAAAGCAACTCAAAACAACTGAAGAAAAAATTCCATACATGTTAGATGTATTAGGGATAGAAACTTCTTCATTAAGATTAAGAGCATCTATGCTCGAAATAGAGCAAACGATTAATACATGGCCACAACTTGCATCTGCGGTTACAATGGGTGGTGGAATTGCAACCGACGTTAGTAGACGATTATTATTAAATCAATTTACAGATTCAGGAAGATACTATTTAGATATAGAAGAACTTATTGGTAATAAAAAAACGAGTCAAATTGAAAAAATTGAAAGCCCTATTTTAAAAGAGTCTCTCACTCAATCAGAAATGGAATCAATTGTTTTAAAATTAAATATTACAATAGATGAAAATCATATCACTCCAACAAACTCTCAAATTCAACTAATAGTTGAAGCAGCCACCAAGGCTCCATCTGGAGGAAATGCCCAGGCTTGGAAATGGTACTATTCGAAAGGTAATTTATATTTATTTCATGACATCAATCGTTCAGAATCATTGTTAGATTTTGATCAACTAGCTTCATATATTAGCTTTGGAGCGGCGACTGAAAATTTGATTTTGAAATCCCATGAGATCAATCTTAATCCTGAACTTATTCTTTTTCCATTAACATCAGAACGGAGAGTCATTTGTCAGTTTACTTTTTTTAAAGAAAAATTCATCGCTTCAAAAAATTCAAACGATCATTTAGTTTCTGAAATTGAAACGAGATTAACGAACAGAACGATAAGTGAACGAAAACAAATTTCACCTAATGTATTAGAAGAGTTGAAACAAGTCGCGAGTTCCATTGATGGAGCCCAACTAAAAATTATCGATTCAATAGATGAAATAGAAAAAATAGCGCATATCGTTTCAAGCGTAGAAAGAATGAGAATGATGCATAAACGCGGGCATTCTGATTTTGTGAGTGAAATCCGTTGGACGAATGAAGAAAATGAATTAAAAAGGGATGGGATTGATTTAAATATATTAGATATTAACGCAACTGCAAAAGCAGGACTCGTAGTTGCCAAAAACTGGGAGGTAATAAATACTCTTAAGAAATGGGATAAAGGAAGCATCTTCGAGAAATCCTCAAACGTATCTATTTTAAATTCTTCAGCGATGTGTTTAATTACGATGCCAGAATATTCTCCTATTAATTATTTTAATGGAGGAAGATCGTTGCAACGCACTTGGTTAACTGCGAATAAACTAAATATATCTCTTCAACCAATATCTGCAGCTACTTTCTTTTTTGCAAGATTGATAAAAGGTAACGGCGATGAATTAGATAATGATTCACAAAAAGAACTTAAACAATTGAGAGAAACATTTCTCAACGTAATGAAGTTAGACTCAATTGCGATCAACGATATTATTTTATTTAAATTGAGTATTGCAAATCAACCAAGTATAAAAGCATTAAGAAGAAAATTGGAAGACGTACTGATTTATGGATAATTTAAAAAATAATTCTTTTAATATTTGGGCTTATCGTGCTATTGACGAGCTAGAATTATGTAAAGAATACATAAAAGGTCACATTAAAGTATTAGCTGATTATGGTATTTCAAGTATCACCTCTAATAATAGTTTGTGGATCGAGAATGCTAATATGTATTGTGTAGTTGCTGAAGATTCAAAAACTCATGAATTATTGGGAGGAATACGCATACAATTAGCCGACGGACTTTTACAATTACCTGTAGAAAATGCGATTGGATATATGGACAATAGAATATATAATATTGTCAAAAATTTTGCTTTTAATGGTGGCGTTGGCGAGTTAAGTGGTTTATGGGTCTCTAATAAATTAAAAGGCGTCGGCATGGGCCCTTATCTTGTTCGTGCAATAATTGCGTCTGCCAATCAATTAAATTTCATAAAACTAATTGGAATATGTGGGGAAAACACGCTTCCTATGTTTAAAAATGTAGGGTTTTTAATCGATCATTCATTAGGTAAAAATGGAGGTTTTCCATATCCCACAGAAGATTTAACTGCTCACGTAGTGGGTATCTTAAATGCTATTACGCTTGAAACAGCTGCTAATAATGATAAAGAGATTATGACTTCACTAAGACAAACTCCTATTATAAAAAGAATAGAAACAAATAATCATTTCGTATCTGAAATTAACTATAATTTAATTTACAAAAACGTATCCATTAACAACTATGGTATTAATAGCGGACAAACAAATAAACTAAACTAATTTACAAATGATGTTTAAGATTAATTTTAACTACTTTTTAATAATAACATATTGTTTAATATTTACTAAATCTTTTGCTTCAGATTCTATTTTAATAACTAGTAAAAATAAAATAGAAGATATTAGCTCCCTAGTTTTAGTATATGAAGATAAAACTAATCAATTGCCATTTGAAGATGCGGTAAACCAAAAGTTCATTTCTACTAATAAAATAATTCCTAATCTTGGCATTTCAAAATCTACATTTTGGATAAAACTACCTATAGTAAATAGGTCGGCTAATAATTTATTCTTATTAAATCTTTCTATGCCAACAATTGATTTTGTTGAATTTTATTTTCCAGATAAAAACGGTATATATAAAAGTATTGATATGGGAGAACACCTACCTTTTAATTCTAGAAAATATGACGATCCTGATTACATTTTTGATGTAGCTATTTCTACCGGACAATCTAAAGTTTACTATTTAAAAATTGAAAGTAAAGAAGGTGTTCAATTACCTATTAAAATAGGTTTAAAAGAAGATATATTAAACCAAGTGAAAAATAAAGGTATTCTATCTGGAATGTATTTTGGAATAATGTTGGTTATTATTTTTTATAATTTATTTATCTACTTTTCTGTAAGAGATAAGAATTACTTATACTATGTCGTATATGTATTATTTACTTTTTTAACTCAAACTTCATTACAAGGTTATACTTTTCAATATTTATGGCCAAACTACCCTACTATTGCAAACTATGTATTGTTTATATTCCCTTCGATGACAGGGATTTCAGGCATTATTTTCATGAAAGTATTTTTAGAAGTTAAATCTTATAGCCCAATTCTCAATAAAATTATTTACATATTATGCATACCGTATTTAATATCAATTTGTTGCCTATTGATGCGAAATTTTCTAGCTAGTCAAATATTATTGGAAATCAATTCTATGATCATTTCCATATTTATGTTAATCACTCCTATTGTAATTTTGAGGAAGGGTTTCAAGCCTGCTAAATTTTTCTTATTAGCTTGGTCTGTTTTTCTATTGGGAATTTTCATTTATATATTAAAAGATTTAGAGATATTACCTTTTAATAATTTTACGCGTTACACTATGCAAATTGGCTCTGCTATAGAAACCGTATTATTATCATTCGCATTAGCTGATCGTATTAATATCCTAAAAAAAGAAAAGGAAAAATCACAAGCCACAGCTCTATTGGCATTACAGGTAAATGAAAAATTAATTATCGAGCAAAATGTTGTATTAGAACATAAAGTAGAAGAACGTACCACTGAATTGAAACACACAAACGAAGAACTACATTCTACTTTATCTAATTTGAAAAACACACAAGCGCAATTAGTGAATGTCGAAAAAATGGCATCATTAGGCCAGTTGACCGCAGGAATTGCTCATGAAATCAACAATCCCATCAATTTTGTGAGTGCCAACATAAAACCATTAAAAATGGATTTTGACGATGTTTTAGAATTAATCAAAAAATACGAATCTATAACGACCGAAGTAAATTTAGTAGATAAACTTAGAGATATAGAAAACTATAAACAAGAAATTGATTTGACTTACATGATAACAGAAATAGAATCACTCTTATCTGGCATCGAAGATGGCGCAAAACGAACGGCTGAAATCGTATATGGCTTAAAAAACTTTTCACGTTTAGATGAAAGCGTTGTGAAAACAGTAAACATTAACGAAGGCATACAATCAACACTTATACTATTAAAAAGTGCTATTCCTGATAATACAAAAGTAGTAACAGAGCTTGGAGATATTCCTAGGATAGAATGCTTACCCGGTAAACTAAATCAAGTATTTATGAATTTATTGAGTAATGCTATATACGCTATCAATAAAAAGAAAACTGACGGTGAAAATAAACTAATCATCAAAACCTACGAACTAAATGATCATATTTATGTTTCTATCGAAGACACAGGAATAGGCATGACTGATGATGTGAAAGCAAAAGTATTTGAACCATTTTTCACTACCAAGGATGTAGGAGAAGGTACCGGACTAGGCATGTCTATCGTATTTAAAATTATAGAAAGCCATCATGCCAAAATTGAAATTGAATCGGAATATGGTGTTGGTACAAAAATTATTATAATTTTGAACAAACGACTAAATAATCAGCTCGTAATATAAATGTCAGAAAAAATAAAAATATTATATGTTGATGATGAAGAAAATAATTTAATTTCTTTTCGCGCTAATTTTAGAAAAGATTATGAAGTATTAACAGCTGTTAGTGCTCATGATGCTTTTATTATTTTAGAAAAAGAACCCGCTCATATTATTATTTCTGATCAACGCATGCCAAATACAACTGGTGTTGAGTTTTTAGAGAAAGCCCTTAGTTTATACCCCGATAGCATTCGCTTATTAATTACAGCACATACAGATATAGAAATTGTTATTGAAGCGATTAACCGAGGACAAATTACTAAGTACATTCAAAAACCTTGGGATTTTGAAAAACTTGCACTGGCAATAGATCATTGTGCGACACTTTATAAATCCCGAATAGAATTACAACTAAAAAATGTCGAATTACAAAAGGCAAATAATGAATTAACTAAATTTACTTACAGTGTTTCTCATGATTTACGCTCACCATTAACCTCTATTTTAGGTATAATCAATTTAGCTAAAATTACCCCAGAAATGCACGTAGCTCTAAGTTATTTCGAAATGATAGAAAGTCGTGTATTTAAATTAGACACTTTTATAAAAAATTTAATTGATCATTCTAAAAATGCACGTAATGAAGCCATAAACGTAAATATCAATTTAAAGGAATTTATCACATCAATTTGGGAAGCTTATAAACAGCATGATAACACCATTAATTTTGAATTATCCATTAACGAAGGGCATGTGTTTTATGGTGATTCTCTGAGATTAAAAATAATTTTTGAAAACTTAATTTCAAATGCGATTAAATACCAGAATCCATTAGAGAAAAATCATTTTATAAAAATAGATATATTAATGGGAGATCATCAGGTTCATATAACTATATCAGATAACGGCATAGGCATTGATGAAAACCATATTTCAAATATATTTAATTTATTTTTCAGAACAGAAGATTCTTTACATGCAGAAGGAACTGGTATTGGATTATATTTGGTTAAAGAAGCAATAGCTAAAATTGGCGGAAAGATCGAAGTGCGTTCCAGCCTGTCACAAGGAACTTCATTTGAATTATTAATACCTAACAAAACAGTTTATGAATAAGAAAATATCCATCATGATTATTGATGACAATCGAATAGATTTATTTATTCATCATGAATTTATCAAACAAATGAATATTGCACATACTGTTCAAGAGTTTGCATTTGCTTCTGAAGCTATTAAATTTCTTGAAGAGAATGAGGCCTCCAAATGGCCTCAACTTATATTATTAGACATCCACATGCCTATTATGAATGGTTTTGATTTTTTAGAAAAATACGCCACGATATCTGGAAAACTTCGAGAAAATTGTAAAATTATTATTGTGTCATCTTCATTAGACGTTGGTGATAAAGAAAAAGTTAAGGAAAATCCGTTAGTGCTAGGGTTATTAGAAAAGCCACTAAATACTACAAAACTATTATCATTATTAAATAGCAACGTCATTTAAATTTAATTTCTTATAAATTTAATAGTAGCATTGTATGTTTTTTTCATAATCATTTATTAAAGATTATGAAAAAACATAATAATTAACTATTTACTTCACGGGCAATTTAAATACAACTTTAGTTTTATTTCCTTCAACTACTAAATAGTATATTCCTGAGTTTACGGAGCTTAAATTTATTGGTAATTGTATGTATTTCGAATTCACAAATCCAAAATCAAATACATTTTTCCCTTGTACATCGTAAATTGAAATTTGAACTTTTTCACTCTCTATATAAGTTCCATTTAAAATATACATATTATTCTCTAACGTTTTTAAAACTAAACCCATTGTGTTTTGTGGATTTTTAATACCTGATGTATTGTCCACTATAACAATGCTTTTTCGAGTTGTGTCTAAACAGCCACTATTACTTTCGGCTATTAAACTAACCGTGTAAACACCAGCAGAAATATAATTATATGTAGGATTAACTATAGTTGAAGTTCCATTCATATCTCCAAAATCCCAAATATTTGATATCGAATTAACCGAATTGTTTATAAAACTAATTGCTCCATTATTAGAAAGATATGACGTATCCATACTGCTAAATTGGGCAACTGGAATTTCTATTGTATGAATAAAAAACTGCGAATCATTATTATCACACAGACCAACAGTATTAACTTCCAACGAATAATTTCCCCCTAATAAATTCGTAATGGTATCGGCTGATACTTTATTTAGACTAGTTTTAATAACTCCGCCGGTTGCATTTTTCCAAAAATAATTCCAAGGCCCTGCACTTGTTCCTTTTGCAACTATCTCTCCTATAGTAGTGTTAGAGCATGTTGGTTGAATTAAATTAGATGTAATATTTAACGGATTAATAGTTATATTAAGTGTAAAGCGAGATACCGTTGTAGTATCTTCTAATGTAAATACATAATTAGAATTTTTTAAATCAGTGGTTGTATTAAAATAAGTATCGTATAACGTAATACAAGCTCCGGTAGGAAATGAATTGAAATTAGCTAAACTAATTGTGTAAGTTCCAGTATAGCCCGTGGTTGTTAGTAATGGCATTGTGAAGTTTGATGATGAAGGACTTATACCATTCACTTGAAATTCGGTATTTCCATCAAATAATCTTACAGATGGTGCAGACGGATCCTGACTTCCCATTTTAATGGCATCATATTGTGTGTCAAAATTATTAGTAGCTCCTGATTGTAAATAAACAACCGTTTCATCACTGAAATTATAATTACCGTCTAAATGCAGTCTAATCAAAGGTAAAGAAGACGAAGCAACTGTTGATGTATTGCTCATTTTTAAAAATGTTGGATTACCTGTAACCTTGTTAGTTTCAGTAGCATTTAAAACAGTAGCCCCAGTGGAGTGAACATAAAAACCTTGACACATCGGAATCGTATCTCCAATACCTCCTGCGCCAACCGCAGGACTGCTAATTCCATTTACATAACTTGCACTACCTCCCAAACCACCATTCAAATCTGCATTATATGTGTAAATAGCATTATCGATATTAGCAGTAGCACCTTTTAATAAACTCCATTTAATTGGAGAAGGGTAAGGATTGGAAATTAAATTCCATCCATCATCCACAGCTGACCCCGTGTTTGTTCTTGTCAGAGGAATCGCCGTGTTAAATTTACCCACAGCCCCAACCACATCAATAGTTATTGGAGCAGAAGATGTGTAGCTCGTTCCTAAATAAACCCAATACCCTTTATTTGCCGAAATAGGATTTGTTATCCCTGTCATTGGAATATATGAAGCTGCTGAGGAATAAGAACCTACAGCTGTTTCGTCATAAGTATAAATCGATATAAATCCTGCTGCACTTCCATCTGGACAAGACGCGCAACTGATAGGCATATTATCATCCCAATCTTGATAAGTTAATGCAGATGTAATAGGTGCTCCTAATAAAGCCCATCCCGTATATCCTCCCGGAGCATAACGTTGAACAGTTACATTACCTAAAATATTTCCGGAACCTGTAATTGGCGCTATACGTGCTGTATTAGATGCTGTAGATACCATTGTAAATACATTTGCATTTGTATTAAAAATCCCGTTACTCAGTGTTAACGTATTCAATAAACTTTCAGCATTACTTAATCCTGCTCCAGCTGTATTATTAATCGTTAAATCATAAAAATTAGTAGTGCTTGCTCCTCCAATAGTTTGAGCAACTGTCCCATTTAGCAATACTAATCCGTTACGCGCATTAAAAGTTCCATTATTTGTATAATCACCTTTTATAGAAAGTTGATAGTTTGTAGTATTTACATCCAAACTTGAACCTGAATTAATTAAACAATTGCTAGCTGTAATTGCACTCAATAACGTTTTAGTTCCCGTGTTTGAAAAAGTTATATTGTTAAATGTTTCTCCGCCTGTTTTAAAAATAGTTTGTGATGAAGTACCTAAGAATACTACTGTTTCCGAACCAGAAACAAACATGCCTCCACTATTATTCCAATTCCCTCCCAATGATATATTTAAATTACTGGATGTTAACGTGCCTGAATTTATGGCAACGTCATTTATCACACTTAATGAATTTGTTAATAGAGATACATTAACATTAGAACTGTTTACCAATATATTACCAACAGAAAAATTAGAGTTTATTTGAATAATTTGTGAGGTCGGAGAACTACTACTTCCTATTTGAAGTGTACCACCTGTTACACTACCCCCACTTGTTCCCGTATTTACAAAACCTAAATTTTGAGTTCCAGTACCACCTTCTCTTGGTATAATTAAAGAGCCGCCATTCATATTAAATTGAGAGCCTGCACCTGCAATTTGAAATGGAGCAATTACTGTATTCGTGGATCCAATGTAGGGTACAATTACACTACCTCCTGTTATCGAAAACTTAGAAAGATTATTTATTCCTACAGCGTAATATTTACCAGCAATGTTTAGTGTTCCATTATTAATCGTTAGATATCCTCCGTTTGACAATAAATCCTGGTCAGCAGCATTACCAATATTAAATATGCCATTAGATACTGTAATGTTTCCATACATGGTTAAACCAGCTTGAGTACTTATTGATGATAACGCTGAGTTCAACCATATAGCACCACTTTGCGGAATTATAGCTGTGGTTGTATAAGGAATAATAGTTGATACACCTAGTGTAGATAATTTAAATGTTCCATTAGTAAGAGTTAAAAAATTACTTGGTGCAACAAAACTTGCTGTTTGAATATCCAATATATTATTTGCAGACGCCCCCATATTCAATGTTATTAAATTGAATATAGTTGTTGCGCCCGAACCGCTAATCGTTTGATTACCATTATTAATAAAGCTTGCGTCACATAAACTATTAGCATCTGTAGCAAAATTTAACGTACCATTATTTGTGATGTTGCGAGGAAGTACAATATTATGTGTAATATTTGATGCTGTTTTTACATTAAACGTAGCACCTGTATTTATAAGAACATTTCCTTTTAATGTTATACTTCTAGCTGTATTATTATTTCCAATAGTCAATACTCCACTACTCCCCTGACCAACTGTTAGATTATTACAAGTAGCATTAACATCTATAGTAACAGTATGTCCGTTTGCAATAGTTACATTGTCTGATGATGATGGAACTCCTATTGGAGACCAAGTTGCAGCTGTATTCCATAATCCCGTTGCAACTGATGTTTTACTTCCTGCCGCAAGCGTTGAAACACTTCCTGTAAGTGCGGAACTTAAACAACCTTCCGTAACTGCATAAACTTTCCAAAAATAAACAGTACTTGGTAAAAGGCTCAATACATTAGTGCTTACCGCATTTGCTGCCGACTGTGATACAAAACTAAAATTCACATTGTCAGTGGAATTATACACTACATAGCCCACTTCATTAGATGCCCAATTTGGCCAATTAACGGTTACGCTAGTTTGTCCAACGCCAGTAAATGATAAGGCTCCAGATGCGGCAGTAGGAATAGGTGGTGTAAAAACATATTGCGAATTGGCAGTTGGCATCGTCGATAAATTATTCTGAATGGTATTATTGAACGTGTTTGAATTAGCTGTTTGTAGTTCTTTAAATTGAGCCGTTGTTGGAGTTGTGCTAATCGTTTGTCCATTCAATCCCATTGAATAGGAGAACGTAAATGTTCCTGAATTCATGGCGCCATAGTTTACCAAAATAACACCAGTTGTTTCAACTAACTTAACCTGAAAATTTAAACTTGGCGTCGTGTTTCCATAAACTGCCATATTAATCCATTCAACCGTTAAGGTTCTATTAGGAGCTGCGCCTGTTAAAACATACTTCAAACTATTGCCTAAAGCTGAAGTGCCACCTTGTGCCATTAAATCATCGTAAAACGGCGCAATAGCGGGATTAGTATTTGATGCAAAAGCAGAATTAAGATAACTAAATGCTCCGCCAGAAGCTCCTCCGTCAATGGTAGATGATGAAAAGTCTAAGAAGCCATTTGTGGAAACTGAAAACTGCGTATAGCGCACGCCGTTATACCAAAAATCAAATCCTATATCTGTAAAATCAGATCGATTATCATCTTGAGTAAAACTAGTTGTATTTCTCCAACTATTAAATGCATTACCTGTTAAATTAATTGATAAATAAGATGCGCCTGAATTAACTAAAGTTGTATAATTAGAAATAGATTGACTAATACTGTTGAGGAATAAAAAAACAAAACTACCTAATAGAATAGCTGATTGTTTGAAATTTAATAAACTCATAAGAATCAATTTTATATTAGTAAACTTATGATTATTTCTTACATATGTAAGTTTTTTAACATTTTATTTACTTAAAATACCTTGAAAATGAGATGTTTTTTTACAAAAAACGATTGTTTAGTCTATTAAAAACAGATTTTCATCTTTTAAACCAATAAATAGGGCTAAAATCAGGGAATCAACATTTCAGATCTTATAAATTGGAGCTTATGTAGTAATTTCTATACAAATTGGCTACAGTCGTATTTTGAATTAACCTAAATCACTTAATCAATTTAGTTAAATATTCATGAAGAAATAGTAGATAAATTCATGGAAAAATTCATAGTGTTTCAATTCACTAATAAAACGAAGAGATATAATCAATTCTAAAATAAAACCTATATTTGCACAGATGAAACCAAAATTTAAAATAATATGTTCTGTTGCATTATTTGCAGTTATATTATTTGCTTCAGTACCTAAGGTTTACATTCATTCATTATTAGGACACGTTCATAATGCTATTCACACCTCTTCTGATGTTACTGTTAGCGAAAACGGCGATACACAAGATTGTAATTTCGAAAAATATGACACACCTGTTTATTATAGCGTATTCAAATTCATATTAAATTTTCTACCATTAAAGGAAGCGAAAGAAACGTCTTTTTATTTTAATGAATTATCAGTTCCTAAATTTCAATATAATACGTCTCTTCTAAGAGGCCCACCAATAGCTTAATTCATTGAATAATACATGAGTTATTAATCTATTAATTAAATCAATTGAAATTTATTCCTTTAGCGATTATTCGCTTTTATCAATACACTATCTCTCCCTTGTTAAAACCATCTTGTCGTTTTGAACCTTCCTGTTCACAATACGGAATTGATGCCGTTAATAAATACGGAGCATTTAAGGGTAGTTGGATGGCAATCAAACGCATCATGCGTTGTCATCCTTGGGGCGGTAGTGGCTTTGATCCAGTGAAGTAAAGGATTGGAATATTTTCCAAAAAATAAATGTATGATCATCAAAAAAGTGCTTTCGCTAATCATGCTTTGCGTTTCGTTTAACGCCTATTCACAAACGCAGCTCACAGGAATTGTTAAAGACAAAGTAACCATGGAAGTATTACCAGGTGCTATCTTATACTTTCCTGATTTAAAGAGCTCCAGCATTTCCAAACCAGACGGCACTTTCGAAATCAACAATTTACCTCACATCAAAACCTTGCTACAAGTTCGGTTATTAGGTTATCAAACGGTTGTTAAAAATATAGATTTAGCCTTGCACATTCCTATCATTATTGAAATGGAACAATCGCACATCGAAGCCAACGAGGTAGTAATAACAGGTCTTTCAAAGGCAACCGAAATGAAACGAAATCCCATACCAATGGCGTCAATTGACCAAAAATACCTGGAACAAAACACTGCAACAAATGCTATTGATGCTATCATTAAAATCCCAGGCGTAAACGTATTAAGTACAGGGCCAAACGTGTCAAAGCCATATATCAGAGGGCTTGGCTTCAATCGTATCTTAACGCTATTTGATGGAGTGCGCCAAGAAGGGCAGCAGTGGGGCGATGAGCATGGCATTGAAGTAGATCAGTTTTTAATTGATCGGGTTGAAGTGATTAAAGGTCCTGCCAGTTTAATTTATGGTTCGGATGCTTTAGCAGGTGTTGTTAATTTAATTCCTGCAAACACTGTCCCTGAAGGCACATTGAAAGGAAGTGTACAAACCAATTATCAATCTAATAACGGCTTATATGCTGCATCTGTAGCTCTTGCAGGCAACATGAAAAGTTTTTTATTCGGTATGCGCGCTTCCCATAAAGAAGCTACAAATTTTAAAAATAAATATGATGGACGAGTGTATAACACTGGTTTTAAAGAAACGGATTTCAATGCCTACATAGGCGTTAATAGAAAATGGGGATACTCACATCTTAATTTTAGTATTTATGATAACATGCAGGAAATCCCTGATGGTAGCCGCGATTCGGTAACTCGTAAATTCACCAAACAAATTTCAGAAGCAGATACCGTTCGCCCTATCGTGAGTGATGCTGAATTAAATGCATACGCTATAAGCCCGATACATCAACATGTACAGCATTATCGTTTATTTTCTATCAATCAGTTTATTATAGGACAAAGTAAATTAGCATTGAAATTAGGGTACCAACAAAGTATTAGAAGAGAATATGCACATCCTCAAAACCCTGATGTAGCTGGACTATATCTCAAAATGCAAACTGCTACATACGATGTAAAATTTTACTTACCTGAAAAAAAAGGTTGGGAATCTACTGTCGGAATTAACGGCATGTATCAACAAAATAATTGCGATGCAGGTACCGAATTTGTCATTCCGAACTATACGTTATTTGACTTTGCACCTTTCTTATTTATAGTTAAGTTCTGAATAAAACAGCTATATTTACAATATGATAAAATCAAAAGAAATATTGTCACATTTTAAGTTATTGCCATTAACCGAGCAGTCAAC
>JANYGR010000096.1 GCA_025359355.1 Bacteroidota bacterium
CCATCGTGATATAATCCTCCATTAATATTAGATTGAGAAACGCAACCTTGCGCATCGGATGTTTGAACTTTATAATTATAAAAAATCGAACATCGATCGATGGTATCTATGTAATTCTTTTTAGGACCAGTATATAATGTGGACCAAACTGTTGGTGGATTTTCTCTACTTAAAGTATATGATGCGCTAGCAGAAGGTAATAATGGAGTTCCTGTTGAATTCCAATTCAACGTATTGATTCCACTTGGCGCTGCATTTAAGTTCATAAAGACTGATTGCAAGGTATTGGAAGTAGCAGAAGATAAGGTTCCTCCGTTACTTTTAGTAATGATATAGTAATATCGAGATTGCGCACTACCATTTGCGCCAATATGCGTGTAGGTATTTTGAGCATATGTATTTAATGTTACTAATAACGAATAAGTGACACCTGTAGGAGAATAATAAATTTCATAGCTCGAAAATGTGTTGGAGGGATCAGGCGGTATAACCCAAGTTAAAATAACATTATTTACACTGGCAACAGATGCGCAACGCAGAGATGGAGGATCTAACTGAGCATAAGTTCTTAAAGATCCTATGACAGATATAAGCATTAAAAAATATAAAATACGTTTATTCAAAAAATATAAAATAGTAATTGATTGTTACTGAACTACAAAGAAACGAAAATTACAGCAGTTTAGTATGTGAAACACCTAAAAACTATTAAAAGAGGGGTGTTAGTGAGTGGAGGCATTTTAGTTTATTATTGAGGGGCAACTTGTAAAAGATTAACGGCTTCTCTCACTAATTTTCTACAGATTTTATCTACTTCAATGTTATAATTTGCAATTTCAGTTTCTTTTTGGTGTGCTTTAATTTTAACAAATTGAATAGTTATTTTATTCGCTATGGCTAACAAAACCCTTACTAAATCTACATTTCGGATATCATTACCTGCTTTTGTTTTAAAATTATTTTTAATGAATTTGGATTGTCGATCTATTAATCCAATCACATATTGACTATCAGACACAAGCCTAATTTCTTTTACCAATGGATGTTTGTTTAAAATATACTCAACAGCGTTAATAACCGCTAGTATTTCCATGCGATTGTGGGTAGTATTGCTTTCTGTACCACTAAGTGTTATTTTCTCAGTTTCAATAAATAGAATAGATGCCCAAGCACCAATACAATGCTGGGTATGACATGAACCATCGGTGTAAACTTCAGCGTTAATTAGTTTGTTCACAGGCATTAACGATTAGTTTGAAATTAATTGGTCGTAGAACAAAATTAATTGAGATGCTAACTTTTTATAATCGAAATGTGACTCGGCTAACGCACGTGCATTAGTTTGTAATTGTAGTTTCTGAGTCGAATTTGATAATAGATTAACTATTGCAGTTACAAACTCTTCAGTGGTATCTGCAATTAACAACTCTTTATTTTTTGTATAAGGTATTCCTTCTGCTCCAATGCTTGTGGTAATGATGGGTTTACCATAAGCTAAACCTTCTACTAATTTAATACGAAGTCCGCTACCAGACCATAATGGCACCAACATCACATCATAAGTAGCATAAAATAATTTAGAATCTACTACGTTTTCTATTATAATTATATTTTTTGAAGCGGCTTGTTTTATTTTTTCAGGCATTCCCCTACCCGCTAATATTAATTGAGCAGAAGGTACTTTTTTTAGTACTTCTTGCCAAACGTTTGTCAACAGCCATTCTACAGCCTCTATGTTTGGTAACCAATCCATGGATGCAAAATGAAAAATGGTGTTAGGTTGAGCGGCTTGATGAATTTGTTTATAGGTTTCTAAATTAATGCCAGTTAAACAGGTGTGAATTTTTTGTTGAGGTATTAAATGCTGAATCCCTTTTTTATCCTCATCAGTAATTGTTACAATAGCATCTACTTCCGAAAAGGCTTCTAATTCAAAGGCTTTTAATCGATTGCTTTGTAAGGTTAGATATGTTTTTTTGAACCAATTTTTTTCGTGAGGTAAATGTCTTTCCCATATTTGGTGCTCAATGTTATGAGCTCTTAATGTAATTTTTGCTTTAGAATATTTTTTGATGATGGGAATATAGGTTGCCATGAAAATGCCCTCTAATTGCACAATATCAAAAGAAGTTGATGTAAGTTTTTTTATTAAAGCATCTTCATATTCTTTAAAAAAAAATCGACTCACAAAATAAGATTGACCAGAAAATAAATTAGCAAATGCACCTAAAGCACTCGTATTTGTATTCTTGTAAACAGACTGATAATGCGTTTTTCGAGAGAATGAAGCAGGAACACTATTATTTGGCTTAAAATGTTTTTCAGTATTAATCGGTAAAATATGTAATTCAACTCCACTATCCGCTAAACCTTCCGCTAAATTACAAATGGCAATAGAGCTCCCATCATTTGCGGGATAAGGCGCTTTATTACATAGCTGAAGTATTTTCATGTGTAGGTATTGTTGTTTTGTTTGTTTCTCGCGGATGTCGCTGATGTTCGCAGATTTTTAGAACTGATATATTGATGCTACTATTTTTTTAGTTTATTTTCTTCTGCGTTTATCTGCTAAATCTGCGGGCTAAAACTTTTGTTTCTTTTTAAAGAGTTTTTTTAAAGGCTCAGTATAAGCTGTAATATCAAATAATGCGGAGTCTTTGGCTGCTTTATATGTTAAAAAAATGCCTATCGGTAAAAATATAAATATAGGAAACCACATTCCTACAAATACAGGATAAATGCTCTTATAGATGAACCGTTCGAAAACAATAGAGATCATATAATACATTAAGAAAAACATAACTGCCACAACTACTGGTAGTCCCATTCCTCCTTTACGGATGATGGCTCCAAGCGATGCGCCCACAAAAAACAGGACAATACAAGCAAAAGGCATATTTATTTTTTTATGCCAACCTGCCTGATAATCGAGCTTTTGTATTTCTTTGCCATAAATCTCTTCGTTCATCGTATCAATATAGGAGCTTGAGCTACGAACTAAATTTTGAGCATTTTCAACACTGCGTTTAAATTCATCTTTATTAAGTTTGGTGTAAAATTTCATTAGGTTTAAATGTTTACCCGAAAGACTTATTGTATGAAGTGTTCTTGGTATAAAAAACGACGTAAATTGAGTTTTAATTAGATCTTTTTTCTTATTTATTTGTAAATTAAATGTGTCGATTTCTCTGTTAATTTGTGAAATCCCCATCATTTCGTGATGACCTTTAAACAAACTCTCTTCTGTATTTTTCATTTTAAAACCAGACATGTCGATATTTACATTCAACTCTTTATACAATAACTGCATCAATGGTCTTCTTACCTTATCTCTATCCGTCTGCATCACATCCTCATAACGAGTTCCACTATTGAGTTGTATTTGTAAATAATTTGTATCGGCTGAGGTTTTCATGAAACCACTATCGGCATACAATTGTACGTTATTACCTAAACCAGCGCTATGATCATAGATACTTAAATTATAAAGTGTTTGTCCGTCAGGATTTTTTTTACCTACCTTAATACTATAACCATCCAATTGATTATAATACACACCTTCTTTAATGCTTAATGTAGGTTTTGCTTGCCTTATATCCCATAATAAACGAGCAGACTTTAAAGTGATGCTTGGTAAAATATAATTATTAAATATAAAAGAAAACCCTGCTAGGAATAAGATAAATATGAATATTGGACGAATGATTTTAAAGAGTGATAACCCCGAAGATTTCATGGCCGCTAATTCATAATTTTCGGCTAAACTACCAAAGCTCATAATGGCTGAGAGCAATACTGCCAAAGGCAATGATGCCGGGATAAAAGAAACAAAAGAATAAGCGAAAAACTGTGTCAACACCCAATTACTCATGCCCTTGCCAACAATATCATCCATGTATGTAAATACATGAATTAAAAAAAACACAAAATTACCAATGAATAATGTTAAAAAGAAAGGCGGTAAATAAGCCTTTAGTAGGTAGATATGTAAGGTTTTAATTTTCACTATTGAGAAGCTAAATTTAAAGTATATTTTTTAATGATGTTGTGCTAATTATAGAAACTTTGTTATTTTTGTGAGATTATGATAAATGGCAAAAAAATAGTTGTAGTGTTACCAGCGTATAATGCAGCTCTAACCTTAAAAAGAACTTACGACGAAATTCCATTTGATATTGTGGATGAAGTTGTATTAGTGGACGACCATAGTAAAGACAATACTTCTGAAGTAGGTGCTCAAATTGGCATCAAACATATTATTCGACACGAAGAAAACAAGGGTTATGGCGGTAATCAAAAAACCTGTTACGACAAAGCTTTAGAGCTTGGTGGTGATATTGTGATTATGCTTCACCCTGATTATCAGTATACACCAAAATTGATACAAAGCATGAGTTATATTATTGCTAACGATTTATATCCTGCAGTATTTGGCTCTCGTATTTTAGGTAAAGGTGCTTTAAAAGGAGGTATGCCAATGTATAAATACATTTTTAACCGCATGCTTACCTTAACTCAAAACATTTTAATTAATCAAAAGTTAAGCGAATATCATACAGGTTACAGAGCTTTTAATCGTGATATTTTAGAAACCATTAGTTACCACTCCAACTCTGATGACTTTGTATTTGATAATCAAATGATTTCACAAATTTTTTATGCTGGTTTTGATATTGCTGAAATCACTTGCCCAACTAAGTATTTCCCTGAAGCTAGTTCTATTAATTTCAGACGAAGTGCAAAATACGGAATGGGTGTTTTAGGTGTATCTTTTACACATTTCTTTAATAAATTGGGTTTAGCTAAAAGTAAGATCTACGAAAAAAGAAAATAAGAAGAAGTCTTTTAGCTAATTCAATTTCAGCTTATTGGTATTGCAAAAAATTGTACTTTTATAGTAAACTATTTTACTATGAAATTTATTTCCTACCTCTTATTACTACCAGTACTTTTTACTGTTTCTTGCGAAAATAAAAAATCGCCACAAGAAGCTCCAGATGGTACTACTACTTCAGGCATTACAGGCCCAAGCGTAGACAACACCTTAGGTTTTGGAGTATTAAATAAAGTGAAAGGGATTTGGAATGGTCCCGTTAATTCAACCACAGGCTTAGGTTCTTACCCCGAATGGATTGTTGATTTTAGACCAATTTCTGAGAATCAGATTTCTGCTAAAAATGAATTAGATACCTTGAATGATATTTTTATGTCGTTTTTTATAGTAAAGTATAATAACGATTATAAAGTAGCCTTCAGAAATGGCGGTTCATTTACTGGAATGGAGCGTGTTTCCTATTTTTTAGCGGATAGCGTTTCAGAAACTGGGGCTCAATCTTATTACCGTTTTTCAGAAATTTTAAAAGGAAAATCAAGAGCTTATACTGAAGTGATTTCTAAAAATGATAGTTTAATTATTAAATCTTATACTAATAAATATAATACACAAGTCTCTGCAACTCCGCACATGACATGGTTGGCGAAGCTTCAAGATTCCACCTCTTGCCAACCAGCAATTACTCATTTTAACTTCCCCGTAAAATCACTCACAAAAGATTTCTCATCAACCTTTGTTGGTCAAACAGAAAGTATCTATTATGCAACATCTGGTGTTCCTGCAGGCGATCCATATCCTGAAACGGCTCAGCCTTATTTAGGAAAAACAACCGTTAACTACTCACATTCGGCTTCTTATACGCCTATTGCGAGCCATAAAGTATTTTTATTACTTTCTACTCAACCTTTGTATAGTGGTACAACGCTTAACTTAAAAAACCGTTCTCGTTATGTTATTTTAGCAGCCAATGACTTGCATTATACGTTTAATTATATGCATCCGGGCACTTATTATGCTTATGCGATGTATGATAATGATGGAAATGGCACCATAAACAGCGGTGATTGGTTTAGCGCAACAAGCGTACCTTTTACACTGGGAGCTATATCTACAACAACGGTTAATGCGACTATTAATTTTCAGGTTCCATAAACACAGCGCGAGTATAAAATTACCGTCACTTAGTATTGGAGGCCATTAGCAAGTTGCTCCTCAGAAGAGCTCGTTTACGATTCATTCAGTTTAACAGAGGTAAACGGTATTTAGGATTAAAAAAATGTGTAAACTTGTACTAAGATTATAATTAACAAGTATCAACTTTTTTTAGGACGACACAATTTAACGATTAAAATAAATTCGATGGAAAACAAACAAGACAAGACGAAGATTCTTAAGGATAGGTATATACCAACCTCTGAGTTTTACAGCCAAATAATTGACAGTTTACAAGATTATTCGATTTTTACATTGGATAAAGACTTCAATATAAATAGTTGGAGTTCTGGCTCTACAAAAATATTTGGTTACGAAACGGACGAAGTTATTGGAGAGTCTTTCGATATAATATTTACAGAGGAAGATGTAAAAAGCGGTATACCCAAAAGAGAAATTGAAAATGCCTTAAAAGAAGGAAGAGCAACAGATAATAGATGGCATATTGACAAAAACAAAAAGCTATTTTATGCTTCTGGTTTGGTGTTTCCACTCATCGGTTTAGACGGAGAGATGTTGGGTTATGTTAAAATTTTACGGGACTTGACGGACAGGAAACAATCGGAGGATGCTATAAAAAATTATGTTGAAGAATTGGAAGACCTTAATACGCATAAAGAGAGTGTTTTGGCAATACTTTCACACGACTTAAGAAGTCCACTTTCAGCAATTATCGGAACTGCAAAGTATTTGAAGGAGAATTTTCTTAAGATGAAACCCGATGCTGTTCAGGAAATGCTTGACTTACTTTATAAATCAACAACAGATGAATTAGCGATGCTAGACTATTTAGTTGAATGGGCTAGGATAAAATACGCAGCGGATGGATTTACGCCAACAAAAATAAAACTAACTGACTACATTGATAAAGTCTTTGAAACATTGAACGAAACCGCTTCAGTGAACGCCATAAATCTTCATCACGAAATTGAAGCTAATACCTCTGTATTTGCAGACGGTAAAATGTTAATTTCCATTATTCAAAATATCGTTTCAAATGCAATAAAACATACTGAAAAAGGAGGCACAATATCCGTTTCAGCAAAAAGCAAAGACGACAAAATTATTATTCAAGTTAAGGATACTGGAATTGGAATGACGAAAGAAATAATTGAAAAACTTTTTACACCTCAATTGAAAATTCTTTCAGAAACCCGAAAAAAGAATAAAGGGGCTGGAATTGGATTGTTATTAGTAAAAGGATTTTTAGAAAAAAACGGTGGTGAAATATGGGTAGAAAGTATCGAAGGAGAAGGTTCATCTTTTTATTTTACATTACCAATTGAGAAACCTTTAAATAAAATTTGTAGCTCAGACGAAATTATGTTTGATAAGAGTGTATAAGTATACTGGAGTTGCTACCATTGAGTAAACAAAAAAGTTAAGCGTATGAAAAAAATATTAGAGTCAAATAAACAAAACGCCAAAACTCCTTTAGCTATAGATACCATTATGTTAGAAGTGTAAAATAAAATGGTATTTTCTAACTAAAAACATAGCTAAAAGTGGTATCTTCGCACCCATAAATGAAAACAAAAACTCAAAAAAAAAACAGTGTCAATGTTGTAACCTTAGGTTGTAGCAAAAACATTGTGGATAGCGAAGTATTAATGGGTCAGTTAAAAGCCAATAACTTTAACGTAGAACACGAAAGTACAGAAGACAAACACAATATCGTTATTATTAACACCTGTGGTTTTGTAGAAAATGCAAAGCAAGAAAGTATCGATACCATTTTACGTTATGTAGAAGCAAAAAAAGAAGGAAGCATTGAAAAACTATATGTAACGGGCTGTTTGAGCGAGCGCTACAAAGCTGACTTAGAAAAAGAAATACCTGATGTAGATGCTTATTTTGGTACACGCGAGTTACCTAAAATATTAAAAACGCTTAAAGCAGATTATAAAAAGGAATTGGTAGGCGAGCGATTATTAACCACTCCCCACCATTATGCTTATTTTAAAATTAGTGAGGGTTGCGACAGACCTTGTTCTTTCTGCGCTATTCCATTAATGCGCGGTAAACATGTTTCGGTTGATCAAAATGAATTGGTAACACGCGCCAAACTGCTTGCTAATAAAGGCACACGAGAGTTGTTATTAATTGCACAGGATTTAACTTATTACGGATTAGATATTTATAAAAAACGTGAGTTAGCGTCTTTAATCGATAAATTAAGTGATGTAGAAGGTATTGATTGGATTCGATTACATTATGCATTCCCTAGTGGTTTTCCAATGGATGTGTTAGATGTGATGAACAAGCGAAGTAATGTGTGTAAGTATTTGGATATGCCTTTACAACACATCAGTGATAATATGCTAAAGAGCATGCGACGTGGTATTACCAAACAAAAAACCATTGATACCGTCAACGAAATAAGAGATAAAGTACCAGGTATCGCTATTCGAACAACATTAATTGCAGGTTATCCGGGCGAAACCCAAAAAGACCATGAAGAAATGTTGCAATGGGTATCTGATTCTAAATTTGAACGCTTAGGGATTTTCACATACTCTCACGAAGAAAATACACATGCTTACTTATTGAAAGATGATGTAAAAGAAAAAGTAAAAAAAGAACGTGCGGATGCCGTTATGAAGGTGCAACAAGAAATTTCATACACACTAAATCAAGAAAAAATTGGTAAGACTTATAACGTTTTATTTGACCGTAAAGAAAATGATTATTTTATTGGTCGTACTGAATTTGATAGTCCTGATGTTGATAACGAAGTGCTTGTAAAAGCTACTGATGATAACTATGTACGCATAGGTGATTTTGCTAAAGTTAAAATTAATGATGCCAGCGATTTTGATTTGTACGGCGATTTAGTTTAGACTAAAAATCCCTTCAACAATCAACCTTAGCTACCGAATTTATACAATTATGTATTATCTTTGCAACTTCAAAAAATAAAAAAACATGTTTGATAATTTATCCGATAAACTAGACAGAGCTTTTAAAACCCTAAAAGGTCAAGGGAAAATAACTGAAATTAACGTTGCTGAAACGTTGAAAGAAGTTCGTAAAGCCTTATTAGACGCCGATGTTAACTATAAAGTAGCGAAAACGTTTACTGATACGATTAAAGAAAAAGCACTTGGACAAAATGTATTAACCTCTGTTTCGCCAAGCCAATTATTAGTGAAAATTACCCATGATGAGTTAACTCAATTAATGGGTGGCAAAATGGAAGAGATTTTCTTAGGAGGAAATCCAACGATAATATTAATGAGTGGTTTGCAAGGGTCAGGTAAAACAACTTTTACTGGTAAGTTAGCCAACTTCTTAAAAACTAAAAAAGGTAAAAAACCATTATTAGTTGCTTGCGATGTGTATCGTCCTGCGGCTATTGATCAATTACATGTATTAGGTGAGCAAATCGGTGTCGATGTTTTTTCTAACAGAGATGAAAAAAAACCTATAAAAATTGCTGAAGCGGCCATTAAACAAGCTAAGGAAAACGGTAATAGTATTGTATTAATAGATACCGCTGGTCGTTTGGCAGTTGATGAGCAAATGATGAACGAGATCGCTGATTTAAAAGCGGCGATTAAACCTAACGAAATTTTATTTGTAGTTGATGCCATGACAGGGCAAGATGCTGTAAACACAGCGAAAGCCTTTAATGACCGTTTGGATTTTGATGGTGTTATCTTAACTAAGTTAGATGGTGATACCCGTGGTGGAGCAGCTTTATCTATCAAATCAGTAGTGAATAAACCAATTAAATTTATTGGTACTGGTGAGAAAATGGAAGCATTGGATATTTTTTATCCAGAGCGTATGGCCGATCGTATTTTAGGGATGGGCGACGTGGTTTCCTTGGTAGAACGTGCTCAGGAACAATACGACGAAGTTGAAGCCAGAAAATTATCTAAAAAAATTGCGAAGAATCAATTTGACTTTAATGACTTTTTAAGTCAATTACAGCAAATTAAAAAAATGGGTAATATCAAAGATTTAGTAGGTATGATACCAGGCGTGGGTAAAGCGATGAAGGGTGCCGAAATAAACGAAGATGCTTTTAAAGGTATTGAAGCCATTATTGGTTCAATGACGCCTAAAGAGCGTACTCAGCCAGAATTGATTAATGGTTCTCGCCGTCAGCGTATATCTAAGGGAAGCGGACAAACCATACAAGAAGTGAATAAATTATTGAAACAGTTTGAAGACACCCGTAAAATGATGCGAATGATGGGCGATAAAAATCAAATGGCAAAGTTGATGAAAAATATGCCAGGAGGAATGCCTAAAATGTAAGTACCGAAGTACGACTGACGGGGTACGATTTAGGAGTTATGAATTAAGAAAAAATGTAACTTAGCTCGAACTTCTTAATTCGTAAATCGTAATTTGCAATCGTAATTTGCAATCGTAACTCTGAAATTTGAAAATGATACTAATAGACGGAAAAAAAATATCACTTGATTTACAAGCTGAAATTGCCATTGAAGTAAAAGCCTTGATAGCTAAGGGTAAAAAACAACCGCACTTAGCAGCTATTTTAGTGGGTGATGATCCAGCATCACAAACGTATGTGAAAAATAAAGTAAAAGCATGCGAGAACGTTGGTTTCAAATCAAGTTTAATTCGTTTTGAAGCATACACTTCCGAACAAAAATTATTAGCAAAGTTAGAAGAACTAAATAATGATGATGATATAGATGGGTACATTGTGCAATTGCCTTTACCACGCCATATATCAGAACAAAAAATTATTGAAGCCATTAAGCCAAGTAAAGATGTGGATGGCTTCCACCCTATTAACGTAGGACGTTTGGTGTTAAACTTACCAACTTATGTAAGCGCTACGCCTTTTGGAATTGTGCAATTATTAGAGCGATACAAAATACCTACTGATGGTAAGCATTGCGTAGTAATAGGCCGTAGCCATATTGTAGGTTCGCCTATGAGTATATTAATGGCCAAAAATACTAACCTTGGTAATTGTACGGTAACTCTATGCCACAGCCACACACAAAATTTAAAAGAACATACACTCAATGCTGATATTATTATTGCTGCCATTGGTAAACCAAACTTTGTTACAGCTGATATGGTAAAACAAGGTGCTGTGATTATTGATGTTGGTATTAACCGTGTGGATGACGCTAGTTTGCCTAAAGGATTTAAATTAGTAGGCGATGTGAAGTTTGACGAAGTATCTCAAAAAGCATCTTACATTACACCAGTACCAGGCGGTGTAGGGCCTATGACAATTGCTTCATTATTAAAAAATACACTGATTGCTGCTAAAAAGGAATTTTAAGTTTT
>JANYGR010000319.1 GCA_025359355.1 Bacteroidota bacterium
ATTTTAAAACGGCAAGCTTATTGCTTAAATTTGTGATGTTATTTGGCATCGCCTTTACCTTTATTTTAAAAAACTAATATGAACATCGTAGAACAAAACATAAAAGAATTCCCTTATCAAATTATTTTAGGATCAAATTCTCCGCGTCGTCAAGAATTATTAAAAAGCTTAGGCTTTAATTTCCTCAATAAACCTATTAATGCCGACGAATCATACCCTATAGATTTAGTAGCTGAAGAAATTCCATTGTACTTAGCTGAAAAAAAAGCAGACGCTTACGAAGAAGATATCAAAGACACAGAAATATTAATAACTGCTGATACCATTGTTTGGTGCGAAGGGAAAGCATATAATAAACCTGCCAATTTTGTGGAAGGAAAAAAAATGTTAGAATCCTTAAGTGGAAAAATGCATGAAGTATTTACGGGCATTTGTTTGAAAAGTGGAAATAAACAAACTACTTTTTATGACGTGAGTAAAGTGTATTTCAAAAAATTGAAACCAGAAGAGATCGAATATTATTTAATTAATTATACACCTTACGATAAAGCAGGTGGTTATGGAGTTCAAGATTGGTTGGGTTATATTGGTATTGATAAAATAGAAGGCAGTTTTTATAATGTGATGGGACTTCCTGTTAAAGATTTATACGAAGAACTTATTAAATTTTAGGATACTAAATCTTTTCTTTTGCTTAAGCAAAAGAAAAAAGAAAAATGGATTTTTTGAATTACAAGGATTTAATCAGCTTATTAAAGTAAGTAACGCTATGAGTTAATCGGCTGCCATACCAACTAAATAACTCACCATCTACAATTAATATACGTGTATTTGGTAACCGTTTTTGTAACTCTTTAACATGAGTTTCTTTAAAAGGATAAGGCTCCGATGATAAAAAAATCAATTCAGGATTTAAGTTGATGATGTCGTCTAAAGATAGAGTAGGGTAGCGGCTATTTATATCTGAGATACAATTTTTTAACCCTATTTTTTCAAGTAAGTGTCCAATAAAAGTAGCTCTTCCGGCAAGCATGTAAGGCTTGTTCCAAATAAAATATAAAACCGTTTGATGTGTTTGTTTTAAATCTTTAAATGAACTACTGATTTGAGATGTTAATTTTTCCGCTTCTTCTTTTTTGCCTACTAACTCGCCAATGCCTTCTATCATTGATAAAGAATCTGTTAATGTGAAAATGTCACTCATCCACACTTTAAATTCTTTTTGTAATGCTTCTATTTGAGCTTGGTCATTTTCTTCTTTATTACCTATAATTACATCGGGTTTAAGTGATCGTATTTTAGCAATGTTTAGTGTTTTGGTGCCACCAACAAGTGTTACCGATTCATGCAATTCCTTAGGATGAATACAAAACTTAGTAATACCTACTAGTTCTTCTCTTAATCCTAAATTCCATAATAATTCCGATTGAGAAGGAACTAAAGAGATGATGCGTTTAGGAAAAGCATTTAATTCAATAGTATTATTTAATTGGTCGGTAAAAATCATTGGGTAAATTTCGGAAATTATATCGCATATTTACCAACTAAATGAACGCTTCTGTAAAAGCCCATATTTCCTTATTTGTAGCACAAGTTATTTATGCATTAAATTATAGCATTGCAAAAGGTGTGATGCCTCTATACATATCGCCTTTTGGGTTAGTTATGTTAAGGATTATAGGGGCATGTTTGTTATTTTGGCTGCTCTCCTTGTTTTCTAAAACAGAAAAAGTTGCTAAGGCTGATTTGAAAAAAATGGCGCTGTTAGCGGTTTTTGGAGTAGTTGTTAATCAAGCGTTTTTTATTTATGGCTTATCATTGACTAAACCTATTAATTCTGCTATCATTATGATTAGTAATCCTATAGCAGTGATGCTATTTACTATTTTCATGTTTAAAGAAAAAATAACAGCATTGAAACTTACAGGTCTTGCACTTGGAATCATTGGTGCTCTTACGTTATTATTATTTAAAGGATCTTTTGCGTTTGGAAGTGAAACAATTATAGGAGACATGATGACTTTGGTTAACTCTTTGTCTTGGGCTGTTTTTGTAGTAATGGCAAAGCCTTATATGCAGAAGTATCAAACAGTAACTGTTATGAAATGGGTATTTTTATTCGGACTCATTTATTTTCTCCCAATTGGGTTACCAGATTTATTAGCAATACAGTGGGTGCAATTACCATCAGATATAATATTCGCTTTATTTTTTATTGTCATAGCAACAACGTTTTTCGCTTACTTATTAAATATGTATGCTCTTAAGGCATTGAGTTCATCGGTGGTAAGTATGTACATTTATTTTCAACCCTTTTTAGCTACTCTTTTTGCTGTATGGTTGGGTAAAGACGAAATTACGCCTATTAAAATTATATCTGCCATACTTATTATTTTGGGTGTGTATTTGGCTAGCAGAAGGTCAATCAGGAGTTAATTACTTCGTGAAAAACGTATTTTTAAATATAATTTTTCGAGTCACAGTATTTAAAAAGTTAATCTCAATTTTATGAGATGGTATGCAATTTCCTTCCAATAATGTCATAAATATAGAGTCTGGCTTAGTATGAGAGTATTTCATTCCTTTAACTATTTGTAATTGATAAATCAAAGAGTCTTTGTTGATGGCTTTGAATAAACCATTTGAGATATTAATTTGTAGGCTTTGCTTCAAGCTATCAGGTAGCTTGATAAAAAACAAATCCGATTTATTAAGAACAATGGTGTCATTTTTATTTCCCATTTGGTAAAATAAGAAACGGTTATCTTCTCGTTTTATTTTTAGTTTTTCTTGCGCGTGTAATACTATAGAAAACGTAAAAAAGAATATGGTTAGTAAAAGTTTCACGATGTAAATATAAGTGATAATGTTATGATTGAAATTATTGTCATTTTAAAGTACAGGCATTAAAAAACCCCTTATCATTTGATAAGGGGTTTTAAATAATTAGAATTTATTATTCAAGTTAGAAATGCAAGTTTAAACGTAAAGATCCGGATGGCGCTAATAAAGATCCCGTTGAAGTATTATTTAAATCTGTATCAATTACAAAATGTCCTCCATTTTTAATTGTTTGAGAAATATTATCTTTAGTATTACCTGAACCAGTATTGCCAGTGGCTTCGATAGTTGTTGTTGTTTTCCCACCAGTCATATAGCCTATTCCCCAACCAAATTCCCCACCGATTGAAATTTTAGGTAAAATGAAGTATTCAGCCCCAATAAAAGCGCGGACACCAATACCAAAGCCGTTACCTGTTCTACTCGAAATGGTTCGGGCTGAAGCAGACCCTGCTAAATTAATACTAGGATTAGTTACGCTTGAATTAGATCCAAAATCAGAAGTATTAGCAGCATTAATAGTTTGTAAAGAAGCAATTGAACTTGCGGGGTCAATTGTTTGCCCATAAGAATAAGAGTCTTTAAGACTAGAAGTCCAAATCATTATATCTGCGCCATAAAAACCCTGTAAACGAGTTTTTCCTCTACGTTTTTCGATACCGAACGTTAAGCCAATATTAGTTTTATTATGAGTCATTTTATCGTCCGACATAAAAGGAAGATTAGGATATACACTGGCGAATGTCGCGCTTTGATCCACTAATTGTTTTTTAGTGGTTTGATTATCAATACCAAGACGAAAACCTATACGGTAAGCTGTTTTAGCGTCTTTGTAATATTTACCTATTATCATATTATTTCCATTCATGAAGTTGAAAGTTGGACTAACTCCATGAGAAATGTAGTTTAAAAACGGGTTTAATTCAATACCTATCATGTAATCACCAGCTTCCGGTAAAATAGGTTCTCCTTTTTTTGATGTTATGTCTTGTGAAGACGCTGATTTTACAATTAAAATCATTGTTAATAAAGCGATTGTTTTTTTCATATTTTTTTTGTTAATGAAATTTTATATACCTAACCAGCACGATTATCATTTAAAAATTCAATAATAAACGATTATTTGCTCACACTTATTGTCTAAGTTCCGTTTTTTTAATTTTTATTTTGTAACATAGGTACGAATTTAAATTTTCCGAATGCCTGTTTTTCGAATTCTGAGCCAGATTTTTTTGTGATCAAATTCATAACCTGTTCTTCGCCTTCTCCTAATGGAATAACTAGAATCCCTCCAATTGTCAGTTGAGCTAATAGATCCTCTGGTATATATGGGGCCGCGGCGGTTACAATAATTTTATCGAAGGGTGCAAACTGAGGTAGTCCTTTATAACCATCACCATATACTAATTTGGCGCCTTTATAACCTAATAAGGGCAAAAACACTTTTGTTTTGTCGTATAGTTCTTTTTGTCGTTCAATAGAAAATACCTTAGCTCCCATTTCCAATAACACGGCGGTTTGATAGCCACAGCCTGTTCCTATTTCTAAAATTTTATCACCTTTAACTACATTCAATTTTTCTGTTTGAAAAGCTACAGTAAAGGGGTGCGAAATAGTTTGTCCTGCACCAATTTTAAGTGCCTTATCTGAATAGGCGTGGTCGAGTAGGGCAGGGCGTTCGGTACTTTGATCAAAAAATAAATGGCGAGGTATTTTTAAAATAGCATTTAACACATCTTTGCTTACAATTCCTTTTTCTTTTAATTGTTCAACCAAGCGTTTGCGCTTACCTTGATATAAGTACTCATCTTCTTTATTTAATTTTAATAGCATGTTTTAAATGTATAGATAATAAACAATCGGGTTTTAATATTTTAAATTGATTTCTAACAAATGGCTTTTAATAGAATTA
>JANYGR010000332.1 GCA_025359355.1 Bacteroidota bacterium
CTCAAAGCCTCTCTCGACTTGCTACAACGAGGATTATGTAAGATGGTTACTTTTTTCATGTTTAAGTTTTTATTTAATTTTAAAATATTTTCATCGCAGAGTCACAGAAGAAACAGAGTTTTTTATTATCAAATCAACTAATGAATAATTGGAAGTATACAAAGTGTCGGATTAGAAAACTTCAAGTTCGAGGCTTGCAAAGGCTTAAATAATGGGAGTTTGCTTTTCGCAAATGACCATTTTTAAGTCGCGCGTAACGAAGAAATTGGAGTTTTCTTGCTGACACAATCATTTCTTTTTTCCTTGACTCATTAAATAAGTCTTAATCAACTCATCAATATTACCATTTAACACACCTTCGGCATCTGTTAATTTAAATTCGGTACGATGATCGTTTACCATCTTATAGGGATGTAGCACATAACTTCGCACTTGCGATCCCCACTCTATTTTCATTTTTCCTTCTTCGATAGCATCACGCGCTTCATTTTGTTTTCGCATTTCTATTTCATACAACTGAGAGCGTAACATCTGCATGGCAATGGTTCTATTACCAAGCTGAGAGCGATCTACCTGGCAAACAACTACTATACCCGAAGGCTTGTGAGTAATTTGAACTTTAGATTCTACTTTATTTACATTTTGTCCACCTGCTCCGCCACTTCGTGAGGTGTGTATTTCAATGTCATTGGGATGTATATTAATTTCAATTGTATCATCCACCACTGGATATACATATACAGAGGCAAAAGAAGTATGGCGTTTTCCGTTTGAATCAAATGGACTAATACGCACTAAACGATGTACGCCATTTTCTCCTTTTAATTTTCCGTAGGCATAATCACCATCTATTTGTATAGAAACGGATTTAATGCCTGCCACATCTCCATCTGTTCTATCGAGTTCTTTTAGTTTAAAATGGTGTTTTTCTGCCCACATCATATACATACGTTCCAGCATGCTTGCCCAATCGCAGCTTTCGGTTCCACCAGCGCCTGCATTAATTTGAAGAACACAGCTTAACGCATCATCAGGAGCATTGAGCATATTTTTAAATTCGACTTCTTCTAATATTTTTAAAGCATTGTCGAATTGTTCAACGGCATCTTTTTCTTCGGCATCACCACTTTTGTAAAACTCATACATGGTGTTTAAATCATCAATTGCAGAGGTTAATACATCGTAGCTTGTTACCCACGATTTACGTTTTTTTACTTCTGCTAATAAGGCTTCTGCTTTTTTGGAATCGTTCCAGAAATTTGGATCTAAGGTTTTTTCTTCGAGTTCCTGTAACTCGTGCTTTTTCTTATCATAGTCAAAGAAACCCCTTCAGAGCGACATATCGTTCGTGAAGGTCCTTAAGTTGGTCGGTTGTAAACATAAGGCGAATTTATACTATTTTTATAATTATCACATCGAAAAATAAAAATATCTTTACAGAACATATAAAGATTTGAAAAAAATAGCATTTCATAAAAACACGATCATCGAATGGCTTAAAGCGATTGGTATCTCTTTGTGTTGCGTACTCGTTATCCGTACCTTTGTTTTTGAAATTTCATCGGTTAATTCACCATCCATGGAAAAATCGCTATTGACGGGAGATTTCATGTATATTAATAAATTATCATACGGTCCACGTTTACCAAAAACCATCTTGAGTATTCCTTTCATTAATCAAAAATTATATTCTACGTTATTGTCGTTGCCTTATGTTCGTTTATTTGGAAGCCCTGATATAGAGCATAACGACGTGGTTGTTTTTAATTTCCCGCAAGAAGATGAATTTCCAGTTGATCACCGAACCTACTTTGTAAAACGCTGTGTTGCCATTGCTGGCGATAGTTTTAAGATAGTTGATGGATTAGTATATGTCAATAATAAATTAATAGATGAGGAACAAACATTACAGTTTAATTACCATCTTAAATCTGAAATGCCTTTAGATTCAACATTTATAGCGCATTATCAATTACGTGAGGGTGGTAAAATATCAGATAATAATGATTACTCCTATACGTTAACTCAAGCATTAGTAGATACACTTAAGAGTAAAACATTCATTTCGGAAGTAGTTAAAAATAATGAGAAAAAAGAAATGTGGGACGAGTTTGTATTTCCCTATAATGTACACTACAAATGGAATGTAGATAATTATGGTTCTTTAAAAATTCCCAAAAAAGGAGATTGCGTTCAATTAGATACTACTAATTTATGTTTATTTGAACGTATTATTTCTATTTACGAAAACAATGTGTTAGAAATAAAAAACGATTCTATTTTTATTAATCATCAATTTGAAAAATCATATACGTTCAAACAAAATTATTATTTTATGATGGGTGATAATCGTCATAACTCTCAAGATAGCCGTCATTGGGGCTTTGTACCAGAAGATCATATTATTGGAAAAGCAACGCGTATTGTTTTTTCGAAAGATAAATTATATGATGAAGGCATACGTTGGAGTCGTTTATTGATGGGTATAAAATAAGTATTGGATATGTTGTTTTTAAAAAAATATTTTCTTTTTATTTTCTTTTGCTTGACCAAAAGAAACAGGGTAAATAAGCGGCGCTTATTTGAGCCAGCAAATGCGTGGTATCAAGGACGAACGCCATATTTTATTTTTAAACGCTCCAAAAGCCAGCCCACTATTTGCTATAAAAATAAAATTTCGCTCCGTTCGTCCACGCCTGCCGCACAATTACCAACGTATGCATTATGTATATAAAAAGTTTATGTCATCATAAAATATGCTAACTAATACTACAAAATCAATACTACTTTCATCAGCCTATTTGCCTGATTTAACATACCTTTCGGAAGTATTACAAGCTGACACGATATACATTGAACAGTACGAGCATTTTGTTAAACAAACACATCGTAACCGTTGTGATATATTAACTTCTAATGGAAAACTAACTCTTTCTATTCCTTTATTAAAAAGCGGAGAAAAAGAATTGATTTGTAACAAACGTATTTCTTATGCTGAAAACTGGCAACAACAGCATTGGCGGTCCATTACAAGCGCTTACAAAAGTTCGCCTTATTTTGAGTTTTTTGAAGATGAGTTCAAACCTTTT
>JANYGR010000117.1 GCA_025359355.1 Bacteroidota bacterium
ATAACGAATGCGGGTATTATCTATTTCATAAGGAATTAAATCTTTCATGTCTTTATAATAACCCGCTACGATTAATTTAAAAGGGCGATTCCAAGCTCTGAAATTATAATCGAACGATAATAAATAATGTATGGATTTTTGTGCTTGGATATTAGGATTAAGTTGTCCGTCAAAGCCTCTCATCTCTCTGTAAAAAGGCGGTTGATAATAATATCCCCATGATGCTTTTACTAAAATATCGCGTTTCCAATTTGGTTTATAAGTTAAAGTAACTCTAGGCGAAACAACCGTTTGTTTATTATAATCCCAGTAATTAGCCCGCATACCGCCTGTAACAGCCACAATGGAAGAGTCCCTTAAGCGTTTACTAAACTTATATTGCAAATAACCTTGCACGCGGTTACTTTCTAAATGTATTTTTGTTTTTACAACGTCTATTAAATTTATTTCAGTAGCGCTGTATGGACTCACATATCCCGCCGAATCAATGGTTCGCCACTCGCTTAATTTATCTTGTATCGATTCGTGTTGGTAACGAAGTCCCCATAATAGTTCCGAATTTTTACGAATTTGGCGAGTTCCCTTATGCTCAACATTCACAACGGTGGCATTGATACTATTTCTTCCGTTATTTAAAAAAGTCCCCACTCCCCTATTGAAAGCCACTTGCCCGAAGTTATCTTTTCCAAAATCTGCTTCTAACTGATCAATATAATATTGCCCTTGCACGGTGTATTTTTCTTCTTCCTGTGCATTGTAGGCCGATGTAATTAATTTTAATTTAGTACGGGAGTTTGGTCGGAACGTGGTAGAAATCCCACTCATAAAGGTGGTGTATTGGGTTAGTTCTTGTCCATCAAAGTAAATACTAAGCTTTACAGCATTATTAACGGTTCCAAAAGTTGTTTCGCGATTGGCGGGAATAACTAAATATTGATTGCTAGAGATGTTTCCTAAATACTCTATCGTCCATTTTTGATTTAATGTAAATGTTAAGAAAGCTTGTACATCATAAAATCGAGGCTTGTATTCTCCTTTGGTATCAAGGCTTTTAAGCAAATACGAATTTGATTTGTAACGAGAGCCAATACTCCAAGCTAATACTCTGTTTTTAGAAACGCCTTGTAAATGCAATGCTCCTCCTAATAAACTACCACTAACGGTACCTCCAAACTTTTGTGGTTTTTTGTAAGTGATATCTAATACCGACGACATTTTATCGCCATACTTGGCTTCAAAACCACCTGCCGAAAAATTAATGTTGCTTACCATATCGGGATTAGCAAAACTTAAACCCTCTTGCTGCCCACTGCGAGCCAAAAACGGACGATACACTTCTATATCATTTACATACACCAAATTCTCGTCGAAGTTACCACCACGCACCGAGTAGCCACTCGTAAGTTCGTTATTACTACTTACTCCCATTTGTGTTTTAATAATATCCTCTAAATTACCCGAAGGACTAGGTATTTGAAATATGTTTTTGGGATCAATGGTGGTCATTTCCACATCGCGCTTGGTTTCGTGAACAACTTCTACGGCTATTACATTTTTAACGTCTAAGCGGGGACTGTAATTTATTTTTTCGCCGTCTTTGGCGTTTATTTTTTTATTGAGTTGCTTGTAGCTTAAGTTAAAGATAGAAACCGTAATTTCCTTATTAGCAGGAATTTCCAAACTATAAAAACCACTTGCATCAGTGGCCGTATGCCTGGAACCATCTTCTAAAACAGCTACCTCTGCCCCACTAATGACCACGCCATCAGAATCTTTTACAATGCCCGAAACAGTAGCTGTTTGTGCTTTCATAGCAAAGACAGAAAGGGTGAATAAAAGGGTATAAACAGTTTTTTGTAACACAGGTTAAATAACGGTGATAGTGTACAAATATTGTAAAAAGAAATGGATTTATAGAACTCTAACCCTATAAAATATATAAGGTTTTGTTCTAAAGAAGGGATTTATAGGCATATTAAAAGGTTATTTTTGCTATCACGCACTTCTTGCTTCTAATTATGCAATTTAAAACTGATTTGCATATACTTGTTAAACATTTATCTTTGATCATAAACAATTATACTGTATGAACGCTATACCATTTCAAACTATCGACTGGAACACCATAGAGAAAGTTGAATATAAAGGAGAAACAGGAGTCGCTTTTTGGCAAACTGTACAATTTGCTGGACTTAGACTAAGATTGGTAGAATACACCAAGGGCTATTTAGCAGATCACTGGTGCCAAAAAGGGCATATCGTTTATTGCTTAGAAGGCTCATTTTCAACGGAGCTAAGCACAAGCGAACAGTTTAATCTGAACCAAGGCGGTATGTATGTTGTTTCTGATCAAAGATAAATGTTTAACAAGTATATGCAAATCAGTTTTAAATTGCAT
>JANYGR010000388.1 GCA_025359355.1 Bacteroidota bacterium
GTTGGATAAATAATAATACCATCATTTTTAAGGCACTCAACAATAAGTTGTATGTCTTTTGGTTGTGGATTTGTGTAATTAAGACGTATAAGCATAGCACAAAAGTATCTAAAAAAATGGTAAATTAGCGCATTCAAAAAATTTAAACGTGTTACAAAATAAACATATTTTATTGGGTATTACTGGCGGTATTGCAGCATATAAGTGCGCACATTTAGTCCGTTTACTCATTAAAGAAGGGGCCATTGTAAAAGTTGTTATGACTAAGAGTGCCCAAGAATTTGTAACCGCAAAAACGTTATCGGTATTGAGTAAAAATGAAGTCATTACTGATTTTTTTGATGCCAATCATAATTGGAACAATCACGTGCAATTAGCCGAATGGGCTGATATAATACTAATAGCGCCTCTTACAGCCAACACCTTAGCTAAATTTGCAAATGGATTATGTGATAACATCGTTAGCGCTTGTTATTTGTCGGCACGAAGTAAGGTGTTTGTTGCTCCTGCAATGGATTTGGATATGTACCAACACCCTACTACTAAACAAAATATACAAACGCTTATTGCTAATGGCAACAGCATTATTCCTGCCGAAAGTGGTGAATTGGCTAGTGGTTTAGTAGGTGAGGGTAGAATGGCAGAGCCTGAAAATATTATATCGTTCGTTAAAACAGAATTACAAAAAAGCTTACCGTTAGCAAACAAAAAAGTATTAGTCAATGCAGGTCCAACGTACGAAGCAATAGATCCTGTGCGGTTTATAGGGAACCGTTCTTCTGGAAAAATGGGTGTGGCTATAGCTGATGAGTTCGCTAAATTGGGAGCAGAGGTAACGCTTGTATTAGGCCCGTCTCATCAAAAACCAAAACAACATCAAGTAAAAGTGCTTGCCGTTGAAAGCGCACAAGAAATGCTTGCAGCTTGCGAATCAGTTTTTCAACAAGTTGATATTGCTGTTTTATCTGCTGCTGTGGCTGATTACAAACCAAAGGAAGTAGCAACATCAAAAATAAAAAAGAAGGATGCGATGCTTTCTCTCGAACTTATCAAAACAGATGATGTACTAGAAACACTAGGTAAACAAAAAACGCATCAACTCTTGGTTGGATTTGCTTTGGAAACGGACAATATCATAGAATATGCCCAAGAAAAAATTAAGAAGAAAAATCTTGATTTTATAGTAGCTAATTCAGCAATAGAGCAGGGGGCTGGCTTTGCAGTGGATACCAATAAAATAACTATTATAGATAAACACAATAAATTGTATAATTTTGAGTTAAAAAGCAAGCAAGCTGTCGCTCAGGATATTGTTAATTTTGCGGTTGATTTATTAAAATTAAAAAAATAACTATGTATAAGTATTGTGTTTTCTTTTTCTTAGCATTAAACATTGCGTCATTTCAAGCACAAGAGCTTAATTGCCAAGTAAGCATTGTATCTACTCAGGTTCAAGGAACTACCGAAAAACAAATTTTCGATCAGTTACAAAAATCTATTTATGATTTTATGAATAATACCAAATGGACTAAAGATCTTTATACATCATCTGAACGAATTGATTGCTCTGTATTAATCAATGTAACTTCAAAAGTTAGTGCCGATGAGTATACGGGAACCATTCAGGTTCAGAGTCGCCGACCTATTTACAAAAGTTCTTACAGCTCTCCTTTAGTAAATTATATTGATGATAAATTTTCATTCAAGTACCAACAATTTCAACAATTAGAATTTAACTTAAACACCTTTCAAAATAATTTAACATCCGTATTAGCATTTTATGCTTATGTGGTTATTGCTAACGATTATGATTCATTTTCTAACTTAGGCGGAACGGAGTATTTTCAAAAAGCCCAATTGATTGTTTCTAATGCACAAAGTGCATCAGAACTTGGTTGGAAATCTTTTGAAACAAATAAAAACCGTTATTGGATTACAGAAAATGCTTTACAACCAGTATTTCAGCCCATTAGAGAATGTATGTATAAATACCACCGCTTAGGCTTAGATATTATGTACGAGAAGCCTGATGAAGGTCGCAAGGAAATTTTAAAGTCAACGGATTTACTATTGACTGTTTATAAAAATAGACCTGCATCTTATATTATGGAATTGTTTTTTAATGCTAAAGCAGATGAAATAGTGAATATTTTCTCAAAAGGGTTACCTGATGAAAAAACAAAA
>JANYGR010000462.1 GCA_025359355.1 Bacteroidota bacterium
GATGTTTGATCGGTTAAGGTCACTAACGCCACTAAAAAAAAGACGAGAATCATTACTTTTTTTAATTCATATTTTTTGAGAAATAAACTAAACCAATAAATAAATAATGGTAAACATATCCATATTCCAGAAATGGAATACATCACTACATCCATCCAGTGATTATGGTGAGAATTTATCCCAAGTAACAAATCTCTATCAAAATCTTTAAGCGAATCAATCATCCTCTAAAATTAGAAAAAATAGTTAAGCGATTGACTCTACTTCGGAAATATTTTGGCACCTAATATTTCATGTAAACTTTCTGCGCTAAACCATGTTAGTCTGATTTAACAAATATTTAATATGATTTTACTTGACACCTGTCGAAAAATAACCGATATTTGCAACGAAATTGAGAATCATGGCTTAACAAACTGATTTTCAGTTATTAAGTCGTAATTACTAATTTTTAAAATTTAAACAACCCACAATGAAAACAAACAACCCAATGATTGACAATTTAATGGACGCTCAATCAAACGCAATGAATACTTGGATGGATTCAGCGAAAAAATTTCAATCAGCTTTTGCTACAGGAAATGTAGCTGCTGAAAGCCAAAATATGTTGAAAGATATGATGGAAAAACAAGCTGCTATGTTCAGTGGTATGCAAGCTAATGGAGCAAATCCATTCATGAACAGTAATACTAAACCAGAAGAATTCTTTAAAAATTGGTACGCTCAACAAATGACTGCCATGAAACAAATGACTGATTTTAACCAATCAATCTATAATTCAGCGTTAAACTACGGTAAAAATGCTAATGATGTCAATGCAAGTTTTTCTACTATGAATAATGCTTGGACTAACATCTACAATAGTTGGATGGGTTCTATGAATACATCTTACGATACATTTTCTAAAAACATGACTAATCCTTTTAATGCAGATATGTTTAAAAACATGTATGAAGGATCTCAAATGTATATGAAAATGCAAGAGGTGTTTCAACCAATGATGTCTGCTATTAAGAATTCTGATTTTAGCATGGAAACATGGAAAAACATTTATACAGCTGATAATTACAAAAAAATGACTGAGCAAGTATTTGGTTCAGTTTTTAATAACAATAATTTGAAAGATGTTTATGAAAACTCTATGAAACAAGTTCAAGGTTTTTTCGTGAATCAAAATAATTTAGGAAAAGAATACTTTGAGCAAATGCAAAATATGAAAGCTCAATTCCCTGAATTATTCAGCGGAAACTCTGAGCACATGAAGGATTTGTATACTAAAATGAACAATGTATTTGGAAAAACATTTGAACCATTGTTGAAATTAGCTAATTCTGGTAAAGAAAAAGAAAACATTGAAACTACGATTGCTTTAATGGATAAAGTTGCTGAATACAGCATTAAACAATCTGAATTACAAATGTTTTTATATAAAACTATGCAATCTTCTATGGAAAGCTTAGCTAAAGAAACTCAAGAGAAATATAAAAATATGACTCCAGGTTCTTTTACAATGCCTACTTCTACTGAATTGTATAACGAGTGGATTAAGAAAAACGAAACTATGTTTACTGAATTATTTGCTACTGAAGAATTTAGCAAAGTAAAAGGTGAAGCATTAAACTTAACTATGGATGTAAAGAAACATTTTGAAAAACAATTTGAAAATGTATTTGAACAATACCCAATTATGTTTAAAAGTGAAATGGAAGAAGTTTACCAAACCATTCACGATTTAAAAAAGACAGTGAAAGATTTACAAACTAAATTAGCTATGCAAAATGCAGCATCAGTTGAATTGTTTGATGAAGAGAAAGCTGCTAAAGCAAAAAAGAAATAATTTTTCTTTAAAACTAAAAAAAGCTGCTGATAAACTTAGCAGCTTTTTTTTATTTCTAATGACTAAAGATCAGATTGCATAAAAAATCAGTTATCTATAAAATCTACAATAACTAAGCGCAATAAATTGTAATTTTAGCTCTCAAAACACAGGTTTACTATGGAACATACAATATTAGAAGAAATTAATAATATTAACTCTAAAATGCTGAAAAGCTACGAAGCACTGAATAACGTCAAAGACATTGATATTGCTACTGCTCCTAAAACAGCTGTTTATAGCGAAGATAAAATGACGCTTTATAAATATGACAGAGAAACTGAACCTACTTATAAAACACCTGTACTCATTGTTTATGCCTTAGTAAACACTTATAAAATGTTGGATATACAGCCCGACAGAAGTTACATCCGTAACTTATTAGCTGCGGGACTTGACATCTACTTAATAGATTGGGGTTATCCTACCAAAGCCGATAAATTCATCAGCATGGATGATTACATCAATGGCTACATCAATAACTGTGTTGATTTTATGCGTAAGAAAAACAGAGTTGAGAAAATTAATATTTTAAGTATTTGCCAAGGTGGTACATTTAGTGTTATCTACTCATCGTTGTATCCAAACAAAATTAAAAACTTGGTAACACATGTAACTCCTGTTGAATTTGGTACTAACGATGGTTTATTATTTCGTTGGAGTAAGAATATGGATTTTGATAAACTAGTAGCTGGTTTTGATGGCATTATTCCTGGTGAATTCCTTAATGAAGGGTTTGACTCGTTAAAACCTATGATGAAAGCTCAAAAGCAATTAGCGTTAACCAACGCTATGGAAAGTGAAGATAAATTGCTTAACTTTTTACGCATGGAAAAATGGATCAGTGAAAGTCCTGACCAAACCGGTGCTTGCTACTTGCAATTTATGAAGGATCTGTATCAACAAAATAAATTAGTTAAAGGAGAATTGGAAATTGGTGGCAAAAAAGTAAACTTAAAAAACCTGACTTGTAACTTATTAAATATTTATGCAACAGAAGATCATTTGGTTCCTCCAGCCTCCTCTATTCCTTTAAACGATTATGTTGGCTCTAAAGATAAGGAGCTATATAGCTTTAAAGGTGGGCATATAGGCGTGTTTGTAGGATCTAAGTCTCAAAAAGAATTAGCACCTGCAGTTACTGAATGGTTAAAGAAACGAGATAAATAAAATATTGAAATACAACCAAACAAAAATAGCCCTAAATACTCAGTATTTAGGGCTATTTTTTTATTATTTTTTTTATTTTCTTTTGCTTAACCAAAAGAAACAGTAGAAATAAGCATCGCTTATTTGCACGAAATATTTGTAATGCCATCGGAAAAACGGTAACGCATAACATAAGACGTACAAGCTTTAATAAAAAATCCTTCCTTCCTCCTCCGCTATTGCCATACCCAATATAATTTGTATTTTTGAGTTACATCACACATACTATGTCGGAAAGCAATAAAGACCAACAAATAGAAAGCCTTGAAGAAAAGGTAACTCACTTAAGCCGAATGCTTGTAAAGTCGTTTGGTTACGCCGATCAAGACCCCGATACTTTTTTGCAAAATGCCCGTCGAACAACGGAGGCTATTTGTAGATTCATGTATACTAAGGAACTTGGCGAACCCAAAGGAAAAATGATGCTAAACGATTACGGCAGAGAATTGTTACAGAAGAAAATTATTCCCGATAAAATCGGCATTCTAATTGGCACCATTCAAACCTATGGTAATTATGCGGCTCATGCTCAAGATGATTTATCGGAAGCTACTCGCGAGTGGATTGCACCTTGCCAAACAGCCTTAGCCAGTTTAACCAATTGGTTTTTCTTGGAATATTTAAAAGGCAATGTCCCCAATGAATTACTCACGCCCATACAAAGTTTTGCAGAACCAACGGGGCATGGTCATACAACACCTTCGGCTACA
>JANYGR010000480.1 GCA_025359355.1 Bacteroidota bacterium
GTGGCTTCTTTTTCTTCAAGCTGGTGTTCGTTAATTAATAAGTGAGATGTATCGCCACTTTTACCTAAGGTGTATACGTGAGGATGTTCTACAAATAATAAATAATTTTTTGTAAGGATTTGAGATTCAGGTTCTGAAGAACGATTGGCGATTTTTAAAGCGACCGTTTCGTTAAATAATGTTTCTTGATAGTCCCAACAAGCTTTGTAATCAAGTATACCAAGGTCTTTAAATATAACCTGCTTGTTTTTCAAGAGCTGATAAATTAGATGAAATTATTTTAATTTAGCTAATTCGTTTTTCAAATTAGTAATAATATCTACTTCAACAGCATCAATGTTTTTAATATCAGCGATGTAACAAGATATCCAATCACCTAAATTAATTAAATACATAAACTGTTCTAGTTTAGTATCTCCTTTTGCAGTTATGTCAGTTACGGAAGCACTGTACTTAGTAAATAAAGGTTTGCAAATATCATAACGTTTAATTGTTCTTTCAAAATCATAAGATGTTCTGAAAGTCACAACCGCTAAATTTTCATTTTTTTCTGTCCAACCAACCAATTCATTGTGGTTCATTTCTGGAAATGTATGATGCCAGCAAAGCATTTTACTGTTTTCATTAATTTGTTGCCTGAACCTAACGGCAACGCCTTCGCAAGAGCCTAAAGAATATATAACAGGAATCTTCCCAACTAATGATTTAGCAATGCTTGTGGCTTCTTGTTTGATGTGAGTATTTTCTTTATTTAATAATGTTATACTATCAGATACTTGTTTTAGTAAATCCGTTTTGACAAATCCATTAAATTGAACAATCTTAAATAATTGTATCAATGAATAACCTACACAAGAACGAGGCGGGTTTCCACCAGGAATAACAATGGTATCGTATTGATGTTGTTTAGCAATTTCAAGAACTTTCCCGCCACTAGTTACGCAAACTATTTGTGCTTGTTTGCTAATAGCCTGTTTCATAGCAGATAAGGTTTCTTCTGTATTTCCACTATATGAGGAGATAATAACCAAAGAATTTGAATTTACAAATTCAGGTAAAAAATAATCTTTATTGACGATGATAGGAACAGTACATTCTGCCTGAACGAGTTCGGATAATATGGTGCCGCCAATACCGGAGCCTCCAAGTCCTGTAACAACAATATTTTGAATATGATGTTTTAAAGTAAGAGTTGCTGAATGAGCAATATCTAAAGCTTCTTGTAATTGTTTTGGAAATCCTTCTACTAGTGTCTTCATAATAATTTTAGAATAGTAAAAGTAAGGATTTATTGGAATTAAAACAACGGGTTTATTTATTCAAATATTGAGTGGCTTCTGCACCATATAATTTTTTGCCATCTTTATATACAGTAATGAAAGCATCCGTGATACCAAAGGATACAGCCTCATCTTTTAATTTTTTAGCAAAAGAAACGCCGTTAAAATTACCAAACGTATATATATATAAGCCGTTAATAACTACATTATTTACAGGCCATGTTTTGATAGAAAGGAATTTTGCCGCTACATCATTAGGTACTTGATAACGATATGCTCCCACCTGCACTTTATAAGAAATACCTGTATCATCCGTTTTTACTCCATTTTCAGGAGTAGGAGAAGGCCCAGTAGTTACGCCATTAGAGAAAGCAACAACGGCTGCTGTTGGAGTATTTATAACAGGCACATTAGTGTTCGTATTAGGTGTGTTGTTAATGATAGAAGTATTATCTACACCACTAAAAATAATTGGGTTTTGTGTTTCCATTTTCAGGTTAGAATTTTCTAACTGTAATTTTTTTCCATCGGTAAAAGGAACGCGTTTTCCATTATAATAGGCTGAGATAAATGCGTCTTTCACTCCTAAGTCTACTACTTTACGTTTGTCCTCAATAATTTTATCAGTCTGATTATAAATACCTGCGGTGTATCGGTACAAGCCACTTGGCAACTGTTCAGTATAAATTGGTTTAAGGCTAAATAACTGTGAACGCGTTACTTGTTTAGAATACACGCCAATTTGCACGGTATACAAAAGGTCATTTAGTTTTTCTAATTCGCTAGTTACAACAACAGGCTCTGCACTATTAGAATTGGTATTGTTTGTTGTATTTGATACGATATTGTTTTTTGGAATATTGGCA
>JANYGR010000002.1 GCA_025359355.1 Bacteroidota bacterium
TTCCTGCTGCACCTGTAGCTCCTGTTAAACCAATTGGACCTTGTGAACCTGTTGCTCCTACTGCACCAGCAACACCGTTTGTTCCTGCTGCACCTGTAGCTCCTGTTAAACCAATTGGACCTTGTGAACCTGTTGCTCCTACTGCACCAGCAACACCGTTTGTTCCTGCTGCACCTGTAGCTCCTGTTAAACCAATTGGACCTGGGGTGCCGTTAGCGCTAAATAAAGCATAAGGCACACTCATTAGTTCGTTTGTACCAGTTATGGTATACATTGTTCCACCTGTTGGGTCGGTTTCTGTTTTTATAAAATAAGGGCCTGTTGCCCAGTTTATACCTGCAAAAGTGCCACTCACTGCTGTTCCTGTACCAATTTGTAAACTTACTAAACCATTGGCGTTAGTGCTTACTGTTTGTGTTTCGCTGTAGGCAACCGTACCTGTTGGTGTGCCTTGCAAAATACTTATTCGCATACCAACTGGTGTTGATGTTATTAATACATTACTGCTGTTACGAATAACAGCTTGGTAACTCATTTTTTGTGGCGCTTGGGCAAATACGCTTACTGTTAATAATAGCCCTGCTACAATTGAATAAATTTTAGTTTTCATATTTTTTAGTTTTTAATAATTTTAAAAGTTTTTACTTCGTTGTTGTTGTTTACTACTTTTAAAAAATAGGTAGCACTTGGTAAGTTTTCCATACGGATGGTTTCGGTAGTGCTTGTTATTTTTTTTGCTTCAATTAATTTTCCGCTAATGTCAAACAACTGAAAGTTCAAATTTGAAAGTTGAAGATTACTCAAACTTAGTGTTAAATAATCGGTGGTTGGGTTGGGGTAAGCGTTTACATTTAGGCTTATTTGATGGCTTTCAACTCCCAGCACTATTGATATTTCGTAGGGTTGTTGCACACCTTGTGCTACCGAACCTGAGGCTCCTATGTTGGTGGTATAAACTACTTGCCCAATACTGTATGCCGCGGTTCCTCCGCTACCCGAAGCATCTCCGCCTGATGCGGTAGTTGCTTGTTGTGCCTGTGATGTTAGTCCAAGTCCTAACAGCAAAACACATAATTTTACTTTTTTTTGTTTCATTTTTTCTATTTTTAATTGTTACTATTCATTTTTATTTCGTTTTCTTCAGTGTTATAAGATGTAATAGCTATGTGTTTTTACAATGAGGCATAACTTACTTATAGCCTTAGTTTTTTAAAGCAAATCTTGCAATTTTCACTAGCTTTGCTTAGTTTTTTAGTTCTTTTTCGTTTCATAAATCTACTCTTTTTTCTATAAACTATCAAACGCTAAACTTCTTTTTAGAAGTATACCGTTTTGCAAAAAAGTGCAGGTAACTACAAAAATAGTTATGTTCTTACAAAAACTTCCAGGTAACAAAACGATAGTAATAGGTAGTTTCAAAAATGTGTATGTAACTATAAAAACGTTTATGCAATTAAACAAACGTGTTCGTCGTTTCAAAAACGTGTACGTAACTACAAAAACGAGTACGTAACTATAAAAATTTATTTGTAACAGTGTAAGAAGAATTGGTCAGCGTCATATAGAAATGCGTCCTAAGCAATACCGTATTTTAGATAATTACATAAACGATGGTCATAAAAAGTTACTTCGTGAGCCAACAGACCTTTTATTACTTGGAAAATTGGGAACACAATTAACCGTAGATGATATACATTACTTGGTTTGTACATTCAAAGGTTTGTACCCCGATAGAAATTTAACACCTACAACCATCCGTAAATCGGTCATCGCCAACTGGCTAAACGAAAATAAAATACCGCTCGAACAGGTGCAAATTATGTCAGGGCAATAGTGGATTTCAACTACTGCCATCTACCGCCAAAACTCAACAGAAGAGCAAAGGGAGTTGATGAATAAGTGGTTTTCGATATAATGAAAATGAATAGAATATTAAGGTAACATTTGTAAATTAGTGCCATATAATATTTAAGATGAAATTACCACGTTACGAACTGAAGGCTGAGAAAACATTAATGATTTTTGAATTTATTAGTGAAGGCAAAAAAGGAAGTATCCATAAACTAATTAAGTTTAGTGAAACTTCGTTAAAAGATTTCTATAACCTAGCTTTTGGGGATAAAGATGTTTTAACAGGAGATATTGATGATATGGTAATTACGGATAACGGCGATAGCGAACACGTATTAGCCACAGTAGTTTCTGCAGTTTATGCTTTTACAGAAAAGAATAAAAATGTTTGGGTTTATGCAACAGGAAGCTCTAAATCGAGGACTCGATTGTATAGACGAGGCATTACCAAGTATTTTGACGAGGTGAAAAAGGATTTTTTGGTCTTTGGGTTATTTGACGGGGAGTGGCAATCTTTTAAAAAAGACGTTGATTATACAGCTTTTGTGGTTAAACGAAAATAACGTATCTTTGTTATATAAAGAATAGTACAAAATGAAAACTATTAAAGAAATAAATCAAAAAAAGATTCCAATTGTACGAATAGATAGTGCACTTGAAAAATATAAAAACATGCCCATTTTCCAAGATAAAGTTGATAAGGCAAATGAGGTGTTGCGTAAAGTTGGCTTACCTAAATTAGCAGTAAAACATTAATTCTATGCTTTTTTAATGATGCTTTTTTGACAATAACATCATCGAAATAGTACTATTTTTTTGTAGTTTAGTTAATAATAAAGGAAGAGAGATTTAATAGTTTCTCTTTTTTTATTATCCTTTTTTATGAGAATTATAAATCAATTTGAAACTAATAAATGGTTATCAAGTGGTTCTAGTTCTTTGATAAAAGATAGTTGTTGTAATTTTATCTATTCAGTAAATCAACATAGTTTTGTTTCTACTTGCACAGAGCAATACAGGTATCGTAAAAGATAAAGAACAAACCTACAGCGACCCTTATATGGTGCATGTTATTTAAGTTCTTCTTTTGTTTTTTAGATAGGCGCTTAATCTTCGTGCCCCTTCGCACTTTTGTTTTTTTGTTCTAAGTACAGCGCTTCATCCTTAGCCAACACATTTTTCAGGGAATCGCTTAGGTCTTGCTTACCTAATTTTTCGAGGTTAGGCTTGCCCGCATTTACCCAAGCAGTATACCAGATGCTGCCTACCGTAATAATACTTTCGCGCATACGTCGTTCTACTTGTCCTTTAATCATTAAATCATAACGGTTGGTGTATTCCATCGAATAAACTTTTTGCATCACGTTCCCTCTGTTTTCATAAGCATATTTTTGATCGGAAGGAAAGTTGCTATTTAATAATGCTTCGAATTTTAACACACTATCTACTGCTAAATGACTTGCATATACAATGCTCCAAGCTGTTTTTATAGGCGATTCTATGTATTGCGCTCTTCCCACAAAATAATCATAATCTTCGGCTTTAGTTTCGGGGATTCTACTTTCCCAAAATCCGTGGATGCCTCGTTGGCCTGTTAATTGTCCGTTGTAGTTTTCTGTAGTATGCAATGGCACATGCGCATCGCCAATATAATGGCCTATTTCGGTGCTGTATTGTAAAATACGATCAACGTTTTCATCTTTAAAGGCATTCAATAATTTATAATAATGTTTTTCTATTTGCCAAGGAACAATGCCATAAGCCATTAAGGTATCTTCTGTATATTTTGCAACGGCTTGTTTCCAATATTTGGGAACAGAATCAAAGGCATGTTCTCCATAATGGTCGATATCAATGTAATGGCGTGGTGCTTCGCCTTCAACGCCATAACGTCGTTTATCAGGGTCAACAGCATGGTTGGTAATAAACTCAATATGTTGTTTATAAAAGGTAACCATTTCGGGTGGAAGTGTAAATACAGCCAT
>JANYGR010000014.1 GCA_025359355.1 Bacteroidota bacterium
GCATCTTTAAATAACATATAAGGATTACCCGTTTCGATTTGAGAATCGATAATAGCAGCCCACAATTCACGAGCTTTCACTACACGACGAGCTTTTCCTTCTGCTTCGTATTTTGTGTAAAGTGCTTCAAATTCTGCACCCCAGCAATTGTATAAGTTTGGTGATTCGTTCGGGCAAAATAAAGACCAGTCTCCTTCTGCTTCTACACGCTTCATAAATAAATCAGGAATCCATAACGCTGTAAATAAATCACGCGCACGCATTTCTTCTTTACCATGGTTTTTACGGATATCTAAAAACTCATAGATATCAGCATGCCAAGGCTCTAAATAAATAGCGATAGAACCTTTACGTTTTCCACCACCTTGATCAACGTAACGAGCAGTTTCGTTGAATACTTTTAACATTGGTAAAATACCGTTAGATGTACCGTTAGTTCCTTTAATGTAAGAACCTGTAGCACGTACTTTATGAATAGCTAAACCAATACCGCCAGCTGACTGAGAAATACGAGCACATTGCTTTAATGTGTCGTAGATGCCGTCAATACTATCGTCTTTTGCTTGTAATAAAAAGCAAGAGCTCATTTGTGGTTTTGGAGTACCTGCATTAAATAAAGTTGGAGTAGCATGTGTAAACCAACGCTCGCTCATTAAATTATAAGTTTCAATAGCAGCAGCGATATCTTCTTTATGGATACCAACCGAAACACGCATTAACATGTGTTGAGGACGCTCTGTGATTTTACCATGCGTTTTTAATAAGTAAGAACGCTCTAAGGTTTTGAATCCAAAATAATCGTAACCAAAATCTCTATCATAAATAATAGATGAATCTAATAACTGTGCATTTTTTTGCACAATCTCAAATACATCATCAGCAATTAACGATGCACGTTGATTGGTTTTTGGATCGATGTAATTATATAATATCTCAATTGTTTTTGAGAATGATTTAATCGTGTTTTTATGTAAGTTACTTACGGCGATACGAGATGCTAATTGTGCATAATCAGGATGTGTCGTAGTTAACGATGCAGCAGTTTCTGCGGCTAAGTTATCTAAGTCACTCGTAGTAACACCATCATAAACACCATCAATTACTTTTTTAGCAACTTGGATAGGGTCTACATGTGTTGCGTCAAGCCCGTAGCTTAGTTTTTGAACGCGTGCTGTGATCTTGTCGAATTTCACAGATTCCTGAGTGCCGTCTCTTTTTATTACAAACATAGTCTTTAGTGTTTTAGTGTTAATGTATTTTTCAGTTTCGCTACAACAAGTTATAGCTATAATTTCCTTTTTTTACAACCGTTATTTTTTGATATTAACAAAGTAGCGGTTAATTATTTTTTTCTTTATTCGGCGCCCCTTTCAAGGCATAATTTTTATTTAACTATTTCTTAACGTGTTTTTAGAGGCTAAGATTCCCGTACAAAATATTCATTTTGTTTAATGATTTTTAATGCGGTACGAATCGGGAATTTTAACCGATGAATCTTTTATCTAAAAATCTTCATCTAAATTAAACACGTTGTTTTCTTCTTTGTTGTTCATCACACCTGATTTTTGGTATTCAGCCACACGTTTTTCGAAGAAATTAGTTTTACCCTGCAACGAAATCATTTCCATAAAGTCAAATGGATTGGTTGCATTGTAGTGTTTATCGCAACCTAAGGCTAATAATAACCTGTCGGCGCAAAATTCAATGTATTGACACATCAAATCTGCATTCATGCCAATTAATTTTACGGGGATAGCGTCAGACACAAATTCTTTTTCTATCACTACAGCATCAGCAATAATTTTTAATACTTGTTCTTTTGGTAATTTATTTTCAATATGATCAGCATATAACATGCACGCAAAATCGCAGTGTAAGCCTTCATCACGAGAAATTAACTCGTTACTGAAACTTAAACCCGGCATTAAGCCACGTTTCTTTAACCAAAAAATGGAACAAAACGAACCAGAAAAGAAAATTCCTTCAACAGCTGCAAAAGCAATTAAACGCTCAGCAAAAGTTCCGTTAGAAATCCATGTTAAAGCCCAGTCTGCTTTTTTGCCAACGCAAGGTACAGTATCTACAGCATGTAATAATTTATCTTTTTCAGCAACGTCTTTAATGTATGTGTCTATTAATAGAGAATATGTTTCGGAATGTATGTTTTCCATCATGACTTGGAAACCATAAAAGAAGCGAGCTTCAGGGTATTGTACTTCGTTTAAGAAGTTGATTGCTAAATTTTCGTTTACGATACCATCACTAGCCGCAAAAAACGCCAATACATGTTTCACAAAATGACGCTCGTTATCATTTAACTTATTATTCCAATCTGTCATGTCTTGGGATAAGTCAATTTCTTCGGCCGTCCAAAAGCTGGCTTCGGATTTTTTGTAAAATTCCCAAATATCATTGTGCTTGATAGGGAAAATAACAAAGCGATCTTTGTTTTCTGCTAGTATGGGTTCTGTCATGTTTTTGTTTATAATAATTAAAATCCTTAAACAACAATTTTGGAAAGAAGTTTTGTTTAAAAATCCGTTTTACAAATCTGATTAAAAATGATTGATTTTTTCATAAATGAAATTAACATTAGAGTGCTTGTTTTTAACAATCTGCTATTAACATTTTTTCGTTCATAACCCCTCAAATCCCTTTACTAACAATGATTTCGGAGCTTTTATAAAAAATAATGAAAAATAATTGTATTTAGTTTTTGCTGTATACTTTTTTTTGTTAAGCAGATAGTCAATCTTGGAGCTTTTAAGGGTAAATTAATTTTCTGTTTCGTCGATAAAAGCCACCTATTAAACGAAACAGGAGTGTTAAAAAAATAACCTAATCTTAACGTTTTTAAAATAATTTTCCGCTACCTTGATCTAGGGGTTTTATTTTTGGTGCGGATATGGTAATGCCACATTCTTTTTTTAATTGCTGAACGATGTAGGTTACTAAATCAGGCATGTTAATTTGAGTAGGTGTGTGTACAAAAAAGTATACAGTCTCTAAACCTAGTTGCATCCATTCGTATAAGCGTTTTATCCACTCGTCTATCCGTGTATAATCACTTGGATGTTTATCGTTGGCATTGAATCGGATAAAGACCGTTTTGTTTGTTAAGCGCATGTGTAGCACATCTCGGCGCATGGGCGTGTCTGTTAGTACTAACGACATTTTATTTTTATACAAATAATTAGACAAGATATTTAAGGCCTCGCCTCCCGCAAACCAATCGGGGTGGCGCAACTCAATGGCTAGATCCCGAATATTACTTTTATCTAAAAATTCCAACAACTCGTTTAAGCGCTGTGGCGAAAAATGCGGAGGCAGTTGTAAAAAACAAGTTCCTAATTTATGTTGAAAGGGTTTCATGATACGATGAAATTCTTCGAAATAATCTGCCGCAGATACTAAGTTACCAGCATGACTAATTGCTTGATGTACTTTTGGACAAAATTTAAAATCATCAGATGCCTCTTCGTACCATCGCTGTATTTTTTCTTTTTCGGGCAGGCGGTAATGCGTGAGGTTAAGCTCAATGGTATTAAATTGTCGGGAATAATATTTTGCATAGTCTTTCGATCTGGCTCTGTCTGGATAAATACTTCCTACAAAAGCCTCATCGCTCCATAGTACGCCGCCTACATATACTTGAGGCTTGAGTGTTTTAACGCCACCTAATATTTTCTCAATGCTTTTATGATTGGGAGGCAACGCAAAGTTGACGGTATCTATATGAGCTGTTCTGCCAAAATCCATGTGTGTTATTCGTAATAATTAAAGGTATCTGTTTCTATAATATCGTGTTCTTCTTCTTCCAAATCTTTCACTGATCCAAAGCCGATGACGTCTTTGTACGTTCCTTCATCTTTTAGTTCAACGGCTCGCTGTATTTTTTCTTTGCCAAAACGTTCTTTCAAATCATACACTGTTTGGCGCAGTTTATCTTGCTTACTATGATCTTCAAATAAATTATAGGCAACTAAATTACTTTTTATAAATTGAGAAACATACACTGAAATGCTGATAATACCCGAGTTGATCAGTGAATTTGTTTTGGTTTTAGTAGTAAAATCATTCATGCGATTGGTTAAGGCTTTGAAGATTTCGATACCATCCTGCATGGGCATTTGTACTTTGATGAAATCATCCCAGCGCTCGCCATTGGCATATTTAATAGCAAAGCCTATGTGATGACAAAAGAACTGCCGTTGCACCATCCGTTTTTCGAGGGTTAGGCACAGTGTTAAAAAAATATCGTTTATACCATCGGTGCTTTTACGTTGATCTTTTGATAAATGACGCATGGCTTGCATCGTTTTGTAATCTTGTTCGCCATTCACGTCCACTTCAATAAAATTTAAACGACAATGCCAATAAAAACCAAGAACGCTTCGCAAAATAGCTTTTAAGTTTTCGGGTGATGCATAGCGCATTTGTAAGGGTGTTGTGATACCGCCTTTGTTTAAACGAATCATTGTATTATGTCCAATACCAGGCAAATCGGTTAATTTGAGCTTTGCTAAAACGGTATCTATATTTTGGCTATCAATAATGGTTAAGCCGTCCGGCTTTTGAATATCAGAGGCTAGTTTTGCTAAAAAATAGTTAGGAGCTACACCAATAGAACATTTGAGCCAATCGCCCACTTCGTTGGCAATGTCTT
>JANYGR010000052.1 GCA_025359355.1 Bacteroidota bacterium
CGTTTGTAATACCTATCGCTATTATGCTACCTTGCTGTCCGAGATATTATTGAACTCGGAATGAAATTTAATACTTGACTTATTATCGGCTGTCCGCTAAAATTTTTACTTTTACTCATTACTTAACTTTTGTCGTAAAAAATTAAAGTAATAAAAAAAGGAAGATGGTAGTAATACCTCTTCCTTTTAATTTTTTATCGGACACTAATATTTTTTAAACGAACTCATTGATATTACGTTTTTATATTGTCAATTATTAAACTCTAGCAATGCGAATTTCAATTTTATTATATTTTTTTCTTTTGTTCTATTTCAAAGCATTTAGTCAAATTAATTCTACATTTTATTACTGGAACTATAAAGAAAAAACAAAGAAAATAAGAGCTAAATCCATTGATAGTTTACCTATTCCTTCTGTTAGTATTCATAAACCAATGGTGGAGTATCGTATATTTAATAAAAATAAAGAAGATATATTATTTGAAATTAGTGACAGGGGGTTAAATAGTATTTATGGAGATAAAAAACAGTACTATTACAGGATAGATTCATTAGAAAGAATATTAGACAATTTTTATAATGGACATTTGTATAGTAAACTATACAAATACGTTAACCATGAATCATTATATTTTGGTACTGTTGATTCACTAATAATAGTAAATGAATTATTTAAAGTAAAGAATACCCTTAAAAATTCAAAACGAACTGAATTATTAATGAGCGATACATTATTTGAAGTTCTTAAAAAACATCATGTAGAACAACATGTCTTTATGACGGTTATTTTCTACCAAATAGATTTACATTACCCAAGAACGCCTAATAATTGGGCTCTTTATTCTTTTTATGTATTTGATATGCGATTACGAAAATTGATTTTCTACAATTATCGACAAAACGTAACACACACCTATCAAACAATGTTTAATTTTCATAGCCAACGTGGTTTTATAAAGATTGCAAAGCCTTACAAAAAATACTTGCAAAAAATGTAAATAAATTTAATATTAAAAAAACTAATTTACTTTCCGATATAAGACATATAGTCTTGCAAGATAATTAATGGGGTTGCCATATCTATGGCGTTTTTATTGGATGAATAAATAATTCCAAAAAAATCCAACCTTAATAAAACAATAATATCTATTTTGGAAAGATAAACTAAAAAGAGCAAAATGGTTAATTCAAGTGCTGTTTATAGTAATACCTATAATTCACAAGGCTTTGATTTATATTATTAAGAATATTTTATGACTTAAAACTCTATTAAAAGAGGCGTTTTATCCACTCATTTTTTTGCTATAATAATAAATTAGTGCTATAATAAAAAAGCATTAACCTAATCTTGAGTTGATGAATATGATTTGGTATCCCGTAAAATTAATTGTGATTAAAAGTAATAGAAAATGGAGTTATACACTTTCATTTTTTATTTAAAAAGTAGGTAAGTGTAAATTTCAAATACCTACTTTTTTCTAAAAAAACTACAAGATTTTAGTACTAGATGTTTTTAAAATACCTGTTTTAGGATCTTCTCCATCTCTTCCTCCAACTATCATTTTTAACTGTTGGTTATTTAAAATAGATACTGTTTCTTTGTTTAAAGTGATTTTTTTTGATGTTTTTGTTTTCATATTGGTTAAATTTTGGATTCAAATATATAATTATTTTTCATCTTGATTGTAACGATTGTAAATATATATCGTAAAATAATAGAAATAAGTATATTTGATATTTATACCAATTATTTTGAAATTTACAAATATCATCCCAGTCCTCACAAAGCAACTAATATATAGGCATGGTGTTGTTTGGTTATTGTTACTATTTTATCTTTTATATGGTAACTCGTTAACTGGTAGTTATTTTTCTAAAATAGTATATGTACTATTAATTCTAGCTAACTTTGCTATTAGTTATTATCTATTATTATTTATTATTTTTCCGTTTTTATTTAAAAGGCGTCTTTTTTTAATATTATCAAGTCTTTTTTTGTTATTGTTTTTTATAAGTTTCGACTACTTTAATATTCATTTTTTAATGCCATTTTTTAATGCCATTTCACAAAAAAGTAAAGCGCCTTTTTTTAACTTTATATTTAATTCGATGCTGTTATGGTCTTTTGTTTTCTTTTCTGCTTCAGGCACCTACTTAAATTGGCAATCAATTAAAGATCTCAAAAAAGTTACAGAAAAGGAAAGGTATTTTTTGCAAACAGAATTAATCCATTTGAAACATCAATTTAATTCTCACTTAACGTTTAATTTTTTTAATTTTTGTTACAGTAAGTTATCTAAGATTTCACCAATAGCTTCAGAGTCAATTGAATGTTTTTCTGAAATGTTACATTACTCTTTGAAAATAAAAAAAAATGAAAAAATTTCACTTATTGAGGAGATTAATTATATTGAAAACTTCATAGCAATTCAAAAGTGTATCACTAATAAGCCAAATATTCAATTATCAGTCGAAGGAGAGTTTAAAAATTTTGTAATTACGCCCATGATTCTTTCTGTATTTGTAGAAAATGCGATAAAACATGGTGTTATAAATAATCTTACGCATCCGATACTTGTTTCGATTAAAATTGTAAATGACAAATTATTTTTTAGTACAGAAAATTTAAAAAAAAACGAAAAAATAATTACAACTGTAGGTATTGGTATAGAAAATACGAAACAAATATTAAACATATTTTATAAAGACAATCACTCATTAATAATTAATGAATCAAATTCAATATTTCATTTAGAACTAATATTAAATATTAATATTTTATCATAAACTATTTTTATTTATCTTTTTTGTGAACTATTAATACATGCGATAAGCCAAATAAACCTTATAAAATTACATTAGTTTTTAATACTAAACACTCAAATTATATATCAAAAACCATATGAAAAAGCTAAATTACATAAATGTTTTTATACCCTTAATAACTTCAATACTATTAATACTACTTGGATGTAATAATAGCTTAAATAAAAAAATAATATGTTCAAAGTACCCCCAGTTAAAATCTGTACCTGTAATAGATAATTATTTCGGTAAAAAAATTATAGACGATTATCATTATTTAGAAACAGATACTAGTTTACTTGTAAGAAATTGGATTAAAAATCAAAATTCGCTATATGATTCTTTATTAAATAGGATTGAGCTTAAAGATACAATTAAACGATTATTAATAGATGCTGTATATTCTTCTAAAATCCGAGGTGGCTTTCCTCGTGTTATTGATAATAAATTGTTTTTTATGAAAATTGATATTGAAAGTCAGGAACAAAAAATAATAACAAAAGATAGTTTAACTGGTATTGACATTGAATTATTTAGCACAAAATTATTAAATGATAGCTTAGTAAATTATAGTATAGATTTTTTTGAGCCCTCTTTTGATGGAAAACATATAGGAGTGGGTTTATCATCAAATACTAGTGAAAATACATTTATTAAAATTATAGATGTTATTTGTAAAAAAATATTACCCGAAAAAATTGAACGTGTAATATATGGCTACCCATCTTGGTTAATTGATGGCTCTGGGTTTTATTATTCTCAATTAAAAGAAATAAAATCAACTTTAGATGAAAAAACAATGTATGAAAATTCAACAGTTAAACTGCATAAATTAAATACAGAATCTGTTATGGATGTGGTGACTTTCTCGAAAGATAATAATCCAGAGTTAAATCTTGAAAATTTAGATTTCCCAACAATGACAGCTTTCCCATCTTCAAATAAAGATTTAGTTTATGTAGAAAAAGGTTCGTCTACATACAAATCTATATTTGTTTGCGAAAAACAAAATTTGATGACAGAAAATACATCAAAACGAAAATGGAAAAAAATTTATTGCGAAGAAGATAAAATAGAAAGCTTAACCATGAGAGGAGGTAATCTTTATGTAATAAGCTTCAAGGAAAATCCTAATGGAAATCTTATAAAATTGGACTTAAATGATAGCGTATTGAAACCTGAAGTAATGGTAACAGGAGAGAGTGAAGTTCTTGAAAATATAATGCAAACAAAAAAATTCCTTTACTTAAAAAAAAACAGAAACGGAATTAGCTTATTGGTTCAATTAGATTTTAATACTCCTATTAAACAAATTATCGAACTGCCTTTTAAAGGTAATATATATATAAAACCAGCTACAGGAGTATCGTCTAACTACTCACATAGTGATAATCTTTTTTTCGGAATGGAGTCGTGGGATAAAGAATTAGCTATATATGAATGCAATAGATTAACTTTAAATGTTACAAAAACCACCCTACGCCAACAAGGTAAGTATGGTAATTTGCAAAACATTGTTGTAAAAGAAATTGAAATACCGTCTTACGATGGGACGCTAATTCCGTTAAGTATTATTTATATGAATAATATCAACTTAAATGGTATTAACCCCACCTTATTAGAAGGTTACGGAGCTTATGGTGTATCTATCAACAGTAAATTTCAATTATCTATTTTACCTTGGCTTAAAATGGGGGGGGTTTATGCAGTAGCTCACGTGAGAGGTGGTGGAGAAAAAGGTGAGTTATGGTATAAAGGAGGTTATAAATCTACTAAAGCTAACAGTTGGAAAGACTTTATTGCCTGCGGAGAATTTTTGATTCGAGAGAAATATACTTGCTCTAATAAATTAGCAGCAATAGGAAGCAGTGCAGGAGGAATTACTGTGGGTAGAGCTATTACAGAAAAACCATTACTTTTTAAGGCAGCAATTATTGAAGTTGGCGCATTAAATATGCTAAGACTTGAAAACTCTCACAATACTTTTGGTATATCAGAATTTGGAACAGTGAAATACCCTCAGGAATTTAATTATTTATATAATATGGATGTCTATCACCATATAAAAAAAGGCATTAAATACCCATCATTGTTGATTACAGCGGGTTTAAATGACACAAAAGTTGATTGGTGGTCTCCAGCAAAAGCCGTTGCCCGTTTTCAAAATTTCAACTCTTGTATGAATAACATTATATTATTTAATATTAATACTGCGGGACACGATGGTGGAACGAATATCATAGAAGACTTTGCTAATTACTATTCATTTTTATTTTGGCAATTAGATCAAAATAAATAGTTTATATGAAATGACAATGTTTGCCTCAAGTACAAATGACTAAACTGAGTATATCCTAAGGCAATAAAAAAATAATTTAGACAGATGAATACTAAAGATTTATTGTTTATCATTAAAAAAGATTTAAATAAGCACTTGATTATTTGGGCGCTTGTTACTACATTTTTATGTATAACCGATCCTGTAGAAGGGACTTTATTTGTACAAGTAATTGGTACTTTTTTAATTATGTTTTCCTATATATTTGTTTATTATACTTCTCTGCTAATTTTATATCAATACTTTAATGTCAATAGCAAATTATTTTTTATTTTTTTATTAGCCTTAATTTATGCTATGTACATAGCAATTGATTATATTAATTTTAAATATATATTTAAGGAGTTTCCAATTATCAATTTTTCAAATATTCAGTGGTTTTATGATTGGTTATTGATTATTACCATCTTATTTATTATAGTTACTACAGTAGCACATGGAACATATCAAAACACATTAAGTAAGCTAAAAATTAAAGAGAGTTACGAAAACGAAAAAATAATGTTAAACAAAGAATTAGGATTTTATAAAAATCAATTTAATCCTCACATTACATTTAATTTTTTAAACTATTGTTATAGTTTTGTTAATCAAAAATCGCAGGAAACAGCTGATGTTATCGAAACATATTCAGAAATGCTTCGTTATACCATACATTGCAAACCCGATGAAACAGTGCCACTAACAGATGAAGTTGAATACCTTTCTAAATTTATATTCCTTAAGAAGCAATTAACAAAAGGGATTTTTGTTGATTTCGATATAAAAGGTGATTTACTTCAAAAACATATTTTGCCTCGTATATTAATAACGTTTGTTGAAAATGCTTTTAAGCATGGAGATACTCATTGTGAAGAAAATCCTATACATATTTCACTTGAAACAGCAAATAATGAAATTATATTTAAAGTGTCAAATAAAAAAAATACGTCTAAAAACAAACCAATATCTACTGGTATTGGACAATTAAATGTAAAAAGTCAATTAGAATTATTTTATAAAGATAAATATGAATTAGTTATAAATGAAAATAGTTCCGAATTCTATGCCACTACACTTAAAATAAATTTAAACTAAAAGTATGATTAGTTGTATTATAATTGATGATCAAATAGAGGCTGTGGAAATTATTGAGAGCCATGTTAAAAATAAATCAGAGCTAACATTAGTTAAAACCTTCACAAATCCTTTAGAGGCGCTTTCTTTTGTTGAAAAAAACAACATAGATTTAGTGTTTATTGATGTTCAGATGCCGCACTTAAATGGCTTAGATTTTATCGAAAGCTTAAGAGCTAAAAAAGGAAGTGATATTCCTAAATTTGTATTAACAACAGGTTATGACGAATATGCTTTATCTGGTTTTGAACAAGGTGCCGTAGATTATTTACTAAAGCCAGTGGGATTTAAACGTTTTAATATTGCCATAGATAGAATTATTGCCAATTTTCCAAAAACAGAAAAAATAGAACCTTTAAAAATAGATTTCTTTTTTGCGGATGCAAATGGGCAAAAAATAAAAATACAATATGCCGATATAGCTTACATTTTAGCTGATAGCAATTATATTACCGTTTATGGTAAAAACCTAAAAGCGATGATATATAAAAATTTAACAAGTATTAAAAATGTATTAAAGAGCGATAATTTTATAAGGGTACATAAATCATATATTGTTTCTATTAAACACATTAATGCTATTAAAGGCAATGAACTCATATTAAATAACGATGTAGCAAACATCGCTATACCAATTGGTGCTACATATAAAGAAAATTTATTATCAGTTTTGAAAATATAAGTTAAATCGTTAAAACTCATGTTCAGATAGTCAAAACGCTAGTTCAAATAATATATTTTATTTAAAAATGAATACACTATTAATTTGTACAACTAAAAAATGAAATTCTAGACAGTAATTTTTTTAGATTAATTAATTTAAAAATAATTTAAAAACAAACAAAATGAAAAAAGTAACATTAACAGGCAAATTAAGCCTAAACAAAGAAACTATTGCAAAATTAAATGATGCCCAAATGAATAATGTTAAAGGTGGGGCTTTGGATGCTAAACCATTAACATTATTTGCATCTCGTTGTCATCAATGTGGAACTTGCGTAAGCTGTGCATCTGGCTGTTTAAGTGTTTTTAGTTGTGACGCTGCATAATTCTTTAAACTCATCACTACTATTTCAGTTTTCTGAAATAGTAGTGATTTAAATAAACTCTTAAATATGAAAACATATTTAGTATTACTTTTAATATTTACACAAAGTGTTTTTTCTCAAAACACTCTTAGTGAAAATCAAATTAGTTCGCTATACAAATTAGGAAAAAAATGGGGAGCGTATAAATATTTTTTTTCTCAAAAAGATTCAGTTAAATTGAATGTAGATAGTTTGTTACTGTCTAATATAGATAAGATTTTAAATAAAGATGAAATAGGTAATTTATATTTATTTGATGATAGTATAATTATTGGTTTCAAAACTAAAAAAAACTCAAAATATGTTACGTTTTCACCAGTTGGAAATGCAATTTTTTCATCCGATAAACAATATTCCGATTTAGACTTTCCGAACACGCCTCAATTGAGGTTGTTAGCACTTTTCAGACTTTGGAATGCTATTGAATATTTTGCTCCCAATAAAGATCTAGCAATACCATCTTGGGACTCTGTTCTTAAAATAAATATACCAATATTCTATAGTATATATGATTTAAAAAAATATAATTATGCTTTAATGGAAATGTTAGGCTGTCTTCAAGATGGCCATGCAATACCATTTTGTAAAGAACGTAATGATTTTTTTGGAAATGTTTTTCCTTTCATTATTAAGTATATAGAAGGTAAAGCAATTGTAGCTGAAATTTATGATAAAAAATTATGTAAACGTGCAGGTATTAAAATAGGTGATGAGGTGATTTCTGTTAATAATGAAAATCAAATAACTAAGATGCAGAATAATCTCAAATATATTAGTTTTACTAACACTGTCTCAAAACATAATATTGCTTTAAATAATGTAGCTTATAGTGAAAAAAAAGTAGCGTTAAAATATTATTCTAATTCTAATAAAGACACAGTTAATACTCAATTGAAGTTAATTGGACTACTTAAAAATGAATTTACAACACTCAGAAAATATTTAAAAAATAAAATTGGCTTGTCAACTTATAATGATGTTTTGTATTTCGATTTAATTCATTGTAATAAAAAAGAGATTAATTACTTTGTGTTAAATGCAAAACGTTACGATAAATTAATTTTAGATTTAAGGGGTTATCCAAATACATTTGTTATTGATAAAATTGTAAATACATTATTTACAGAGCCTGCTGTTGTTGCACAATTTAAAAAACCAAGTACTGCAACTGTCGGCTGTTTTGAAAGCTTTTACGACACAATAACACCCATTAATAAAACCAACTCTTTTAATGGTAAAATTGTACTATTAGTTGATGAAACAACTTTAAGTGAAGGAGAATATACTACCATGATGTTTCAAGCATTGGCAAAAAACATTACCACAATTGGAGAATATACAGCTGGTGCCGATGGGAATGTTAACTTTGTGTTTTTACCAGGTAAGGTTAGGGCTATGTTTACGGGTTTAAAAGTGTTGTATCCAAATGGAGAAGAAACACAAAATAAAGGTGTTAAAATAAACTATCACATAGCAAATGATAAAATTAAAAATATTCTTGATAAAAAAGATGTTCAATTAGAATACGCAATAGATTTTTTAAAAAAATAAAATCATGATTAATGAAGTATTGAATAATATTAAAAATGAATTACTAAAAAACAACGGCAGTTCAAACTCTATTTTATCAGGTAATTCTGGCATATGTTTGTTTTGGTATCATTATAATTTATATAAAAAAAACGAAGATAGTTTTGGTGTATTTCAAAACTCATTAGAAGAAGTGTTTGATTCATTTAATCTTAATCAAGAAATTTTAACATACAGCAATGGCACTATAGGAGTGTTATTTCTATTGGAATTTTTTAAAAAAAAGGGTGTTATTGATTCTGAAATAATTGAGCAAGATATATACGATGAAATAAATAAGTATGCTGTATATGAATTAGATAACAATAATTATGATATCTTACATGGTGGTTTAGGAACATTAATGCCAACAAATTTAGCCAACAAAACTGATAAAAAATTAGTTGATCTGCTTTTTAAAAAAATAAATTCTAATGATAATCTCTTTTTATGGAATGATTTTTTCACTGAACAAATTCATTTTAATTTAGGCTTAGCTCATGGTAATCCAGGTTATCTTGCAATTTTGGTTCAAAATAAATTTTTTCTAACTCCATCTAATTTTAAAAAAGTAGAAAAAATAATTAAATCAATTAAATCATTTAAAATCGAAAACGCTACATTATCTTTGTATCCAAATTACTCGAGTAATCAAAACTCATCTCGATTAGGCTGGTGTTATGGCGATTTGGGTATAGCTTCTGCATTTTGGCAAGCTGGTAAAGCTTTTAATGAAGATGCTTGGCAGCAAGAATCAATTGATATAATGTTACATAGCGCTAAACGTAAAAATTTAACAGAAAATGGAGTGCTTGATGCTGGTATTTGTCATGGTGCGGCTGGTATAGCGCATTTTTTTAACCGTTTTTATAAAGAAACAGGTATTAAAGAATTTGATGAGGCTCGCTGGTATTGGTTAGATGAAACATTAAAAATGGCTAAACATAACGATGGTTTGGCAGGTTATAAATCTTGGCATGGTGATAATAAAGAATGGATTAATGACTATAGTTTATTAGAAGGCATTGCAGGCATAGGCCTAGTATTATTAGGTTTTTTAACAGATGATGTGGAGGATTTAGATTGGGATAGATGCTTATTATTGAGTTAATTTATACAATGAAAAACTTACAATTCCTTCCTCAATTAATATTTCGGTCAGCAATATGTTCAACCAATAAACAAACGGATGATTCTATCTTCAACGAAGCTTTGTATTTATCTACTCCAACATTTTACGATGAATATCAAAAACATATAGATAAGCCAATTAAGGATACTAAAGAACTTAAAAAATTAAATATATCAATATATAAATATCAAACGCGCGCTAGCCATCGTTGTACTCCCTTTGGTTTGTTTGCTGGATTAAGTATTGGAGAATGGGATTCTAATAATAATATTAGTATCGATGCTGATTTGAAAAAATCACTAAACCGTAAAACACGTTTAGATATGAATGTGCTTTGCGGTTTAGCACAAGAGTTAGCTAAACAAGATTTTATTAAACCACATTTATTATTTTATCCAAATTCAAGTATTTATTTGGTTGGTAATAGTTATAGGTATGTTGAGTATTACTATACTAATAATATGCGTTTTCATAAAATAAACAAAGTTGACTTTAGCGACTATTTACAACATATTTTAAATGAAAGTAAATTTGGTTTAACTCATCATCAATTAACTACATTACTTGTAAGTAATGATATTACAAAAGAGGAAGCCTCTGACTTTATCGATGAGTTAATTACTTCTCAACTCTTAATTAATCAATTAGAGCCTACGGTTACTGGTCGTGATTATTTTGAGACAATCATATTAAATTTAAAAAGTATTAATGCAATAAATCAAAGTAACAATTTAAGTCAACTCATAATAGACTTAGAAGAAGTTGACTATGCTATCAAAAAAATTGATGGCGCTGTGTTTAATAACATTGAAGCTTATAAAACCATCCATCAACAATTAAAACATATTTTACCAGAATTAACTGAAACAAATTTATTTCAAACTGATTTATATAAAGCAACAATTAGTAATGCATTAGATAGTAACATTCAAAACCAATTAAAAAACACTATACAGTTTTTAAATAAAATTAGCCCAAAAACCCCTAATAAAACACTACAGGAATTCAAAAAAAGATTTTCGGAGCGTTATGAAGATTATGAAATACCTTTATTAGTGGCTTTAGATACCGAAACGGGAGTTGGTTATCCTGCAAACGATGTTAATGGTGTAAATGAATTAATTGAAGATATTTATGCTATGGGTAGTAGCGCAAATGATAGTGAATTTAAATGGAATGAATTACAGGCTCTATTGTTAAAGTTAATTACAAAAAGTGATAAACAACATAAAAAAATAATTGAAATTAGTGAAGCAGATTTTAAAGGTGTCGACTTTTCGGAAGGAAATTTACCAAATACATTTTCTGTGATGTTCAAAGTATTAAATGCAGCTACACATAAAATTGATATAAGTAGTATAGGAAGTAGTTCTGCAATCAATTTATTGGGGCGTTTTGCTGGAGGTAATACAGAATTAAATAACATTGTAAATACAATTGCCGATTTTGAGCAAAAACAAAATCCAGAGAAAATCCTTGCGGAAATTGTTCATTTGCCCGAAAGCAGAGTCGGTAATATTTTAGCTCGTCCAAGTTTTAGATCTTTTGAAATTCCATACTTAGCAAAAAGTTCTGTAGAAGATTCTTTTCAAATAAAAATGGATGATTTAACCTTAAAAATAAAAGGTGATAAAATTATTTTATTTGATAAACG
>JANYGR010000062.1 GCA_025359355.1 Bacteroidota bacterium
CAACACAGGCTTAAATCAAAGTTTCGTGCCTCAACTTCGTTTAAGCCTTATATGTTAGGTGCTGAAGCATTTGTTAGTCTTTTAGATTAAACTCTACTTCTTTATAGATGTCTGCATTGTATTTTTTTATAAGTTGCTTATTTGCTTCGTCACAATTGCAATTTAAAATAAGCTTGTCTAATGACTTTTTTATTTTGGGTAGACTTTTCAAATCTTGTTCGTCTGCTGCTATGTCAAAAGCAACTTGGCTTAACCAATTTGCCAAATCTTTGATTGTCATTTTGGATACATTTGCAATAAATTCCTTATTGTTGTACATATAATATTTTCTAGCAACCCCAGAAAAATATTCACATAGTGCGCCGTCAGATTGACGTTGGATTATATTTGCAACTTTAAAATAGAAATTTTTATTGTCTTTACTTTGGCAGAATAAACTGTCCAATGTCCGAAACATTTTTCCCTCATTTGTCCCGTCATATTTAACTTTTCCGTCTAGGATTAGTTGTCCATATTTTTTTGTGTCAAACGGTTTTTGTGAAAGCAAGAATGTGCTTGTCAATACGAATATGATTGTCAGTTTAATTGTCATTATGCTTTTGCACCTAACGTTTTCGCGGTTTGCTTCGGCCGTTTTGGAACCGATGTCTACCGAAATGTTTAAATAAAGATAACTGTTACTATGCAATTGCAAAGAAAAAATTAAAAAACTTTCTACCGCTTTTGCAATTGCTTTGATGTCTGTAAGGCTGAGGCAAAGCTGTTAGCTGCTGTGCAAACTATTTTTTATGAATTATAGCCCACCTTTTCACTGTATCGGTCTGTAAATAATAAGTCCCACGCCTTAAAGACGAAAGATTAACTAAAGAATCATTTTCTTGGAGAACTCGCGTAGAATGTTTGTCAAAAATTTGGTATGAGATTTTTTTATCGAAGGAGAAATAGTCTTTAGCTTCAAATGGAGGACTATCTATTATTTCAGGTTTATGACTATAAAATTCAATTTCTTCGGAACTAGTGGTATAAGGTGATGTAACTTTTATTCTAAATTTATTCTTACCACAATGAAGTTTCAAATTGGTTGATTCATTTGTCGTACCTCCCTTGTTTGGTCCGAAACTAACAGATATAATTGGGATAGATGTCAAGGAATATATTGTTTTCCAGTTTTCATTTTCAAAGGATTCTATAGTTTGTGTAAACTTGCCTCCAGGAGAAAATACTGTCCATTTCAAAAGGCCATTTGCGTCAATCGATATATTTGTGATTTTCGCACTATCGACAATTTGTCCAAGGCTAATTTGTCCGTGGAGTAAAAAACATATAATTATATTCAGAATTATTGATCGCGTCATAGTTTGTCTTGCATTGCAGCTAACTAACTCATACCCGCTACTTTATAGCGCCTATTTATTTTATCTTCCTTTGTTATTTTACTCTTCATCATTTTACTACTCGCCATCATATTATTAAACTCAAACTGTTACTTTCCTTGATATGCGTAATAATTTAAGCTCTTGCATTAAAATTTCACTTGCAATTTAATATTTAACTGGCGCTTAGTTAAATAATTAGGTACTGCATATTGGCGGTTAGTAACGTCGGTAATCCAAGTGTACGAAACCGTATTATCTATTTGCAATAAATTAAATACTTCTAAACTTAAAAACATTCCTTTTAAATGATGAAAGGGATTGTGTTTGGGAATGTGATGATTTTCTTTAATAATTTGATATGCAAAACCTATGTCAACTCTACGGTATGGAGGCATTCTAAATACCTGTTTCCAACGGTCGTGCCCCGGAGGTCCAAAGGGTAAGCCAGAGCCAAATTGTAAATTCAAATACATTTTACAGTTTGGTAATTTTGGAATGTAATCCTGAAAGAACATACCAAAAGTAACACGTTGGTCGGTTGGCCTTGGTATATATCCTGGATAGGTAACGCTACTATCAACCGCTTTGTTATTAAACGTATAGCCTTTAATAATGGTATCTCCAGTACTATTAAAGTAAGTTACTTTTCGGTCGTCCGAAATATTTTCCATAGTCTTTAAAAATCCAATGGTAGCCCATGATTCCACACCTTTTATAAACTCACCGTTGATACGTAAATCAATCCCTTCGGCATAACCTACCGAATTATTTTTGGCGTAATAACGAATGCGGGTATTATCTATTTCATAAGGAATTAAATCTTTCATGTCTTTATAATAACCTGCTACTATTAATTTAAACGGGCGATTCCAAGCTCTGAAATTATAATCGAACGATAATAAATAATGTATGGATTTTTGCGCTTGGATATTAGGATTAAGTTGTCCGTCAAAGCCTCTCATCTCTCTGTAAAAAGGCGGTTGATAATAATAGCCCCACGATGCTTTTACTAAAATATCGCGTTTCCAATTTGGTTTATAAGTTAAAGTAACTCTAGGAGAAACAACCGTTTGTTTATTGTAATCCCAGTAATTAGCTCGTACGCCGCCTGTAACAGCCACAACCGAAGAATCTCTTAATCGCTTAGAAAATTTATATTGCAAATAACCTTGCACGCGATTACTTTCTAAATTTATTTTTGTTTTTACAACATCTATTAAATTTATTTCAGTAGCGCTGTATGGGCTCACATATCCCGCCGAATCAATGGTTCGCCACTCGCTTAATTTATCCTGTATGGATTCGTGTTGATATCGAAGTCCCCATAATAGTTCCGAATTTTTACGAATTTGGCGCGTTCCCTTATGCTCAACATTCACAACGGTAGCATTAATACTATTTCTTCCGTTATTTAAAAAAGTCCCCACTCCCCTATTAAAAGCCACTTGTCCGAAGTTATCTTTACCAAAATCTGCTTCTAACTGATCAATATAATACTGCCCTTGCACCGTATACTTTTCTTCTTCCTGCGCATTGTAGGCCGATGTAATCAATTTTAATTTAGTACGGGAGTTTGGGCGGAACGTGGTTGAAATCCCACTCATAAAAGTGGTGTATTGGGTTAGTTCTTGTC
>JANYGR010000068.1 GCA_025359355.1 Bacteroidota bacterium
AATGTAAAACTAATTTCTGACTGGCATGATGGATATGATGATAAAAAAGAAGTTTTAATAAAACAAAGACAGTTGGAAATAGAAACCTTCATTCAAAATATAATTAATAACAAAATTCGTTTCGTCCAAAATAAAAAAGGGTTCATACTTACTTCATTATTTCAATATGAAATAGATGGTATATGGATAGACTTAATCAAACATTCAAAATTTAAACTATTCTGATAGTAAAATACATTCGCAACTTTAATATTTATTTGCAAAACCTACTCAAACTCCATTCTGCAACGTTCGTTATCCAAAATATGTTTGTTGTTTTCTATTTCTAACATCGTTTTTGCATTGTTTAATTCTACTTTATAGAGGCTTCTTAATTCTTTACGTTTGATGGCTTCCAAAAAACGACGAGCATCAGTTTTAGTTTCTAAAATTAATCCTGGTACTTTAGTTAATTTACCCTCATCATCTTTAGCCACCATCGTAAAATAAGAAGTATTGGTATGTTTAACAGTCCCGATTTTAAAATTTTCGGCTATCACTCTTATGCCAACTACTAAAGATGAATTGCCAACATAATTAACGGTGGCGTACATCGAAACCATTTCGCCCACTTCTACAGGTTGTAAAAAATCAACATTTTCGACAGCCACGGTTACGCAATAATTACCCGCATGCTTGGATGCGCATGCGTATGCCACTTTATCCATTAACGATAATAAAATACCTCCATGAATTTTTCCGCCAAAATTAGCATAAGAGGGAATCATTAATTCGGTTAAGGTAGTTTGCGAATAACTAACGGATTTGTATGTTTCTTCTTGCATAAATAAAATATTAAAGTATTTGTCCTTACTCAAATATAAGAATCCTATTTTTAATTGATTAACAGTTATATCAATTGGATTTAAACAAAAAACACTTTCTTTGTAATAAAAAATTGAAAAAAGCATTTTTATACTTGTTTGTTGTTTTGATCAGCGCTCGCTGCGCGCAAATTACACCCTTAACTGGCGGAAAAAAAGATGCTACACAACCTAAGGCGTTAAGTTATTATCCCGAGAATGCTTCTTTAAATTTTACTTCCAAACAAATTACTATACAGTTTGATGAATATATTCGTTTAAAGGATATTGCCAATCAGTTTATCATTACACCACAAACCAAGGAAATGCCAGAAATACAAGCCAATGGCAAAACATTGAAAATTACCTTTAATGAAACATTAATTCCAAATGCTACTTATAAATTATCGTTCGGTAATGCTATTATTGATTTACATGAGGGCAATGTGTTACAAAACTTTGAATATATTTTTAGTACCGGTAATACCATTGACAGTTTAAAATTATCAGGACAAGTACTTAATGCTTATGATAGAAAACCTGTTGCTAAGCTGTTGATTGGCTTATATCAAGCAAATGCAAGTGATAGCGTAGTATATAAAGATAAGCCATTATATATTAGTAAAACGGATGATGCTGGAAATTACAGTTTCAATTATTTACCGAATGCCTTTTTTAAATTAGTTGCCATTAATGATGTCAATAAAAACTTATTATATGATGGATCGGAAGAACAAATAGCATATCAAGATACCTTAATAAATCCAAACGACGGCGTTTCCTCAAATTTACTGCTATTTAAAGAGGTCCCTTTTAAAAGCTTTATTAGAAGATATAGTTTTATTGAATACGGCAAAGTAATAATTGCATATAATAAACCGCAAAAAGATATTAAAGCCGTATTTGCCAAAAATTTATTGTCTTACACTAAAAATGTTACGCTTGATACCTTAACATTATACTACGACAATCTATTTGACACCATACAACCAATTATTTCATATCAAACAAAAAAAGCGGATACCATTACTATAAGGATACCATCTACCGAAACCATTGTAAAACAAAGGAAAAACAACACTATTAAGTATTCTTTACAATCAAACATCAGTTCTATATTACCTTACTATGTATTACCTCAATTTGAATTAAACTTCCCAATTGAACTAAAAAGTATCTTTGAAAATAAAATGACCCTAATTGAACAGAAGGATACCGTCAAAACAAAAAAAACGATCACAATACTTAAAAATGGTTCTTCAGTTAATACATTTACGATACAAGCTGAGCTTAAGCCTGAAACAAATTACACCTTAACTATTAATAAAAGCGCGCTGAACGACTCTATTCATGGCAGATCTAACGATTCTATCTCCTATAAATTTACAACAACGTCACCCGACGATTACGCTCAACTTAATCTGAAATTATTCTTTCCAAAGAAAGAAAATTACATTGTGTTATTATTAAACGATAAAGAACAACTTATTGAAAAAACATTGATAGAATTTTCTTTAACGTCTACTTCCGAAAAATTAATGGAATATAAAAATGTATTACCTGGAAATTATTTTGTGAGAGTAGTCGAAGATGTCAATAAAAATGGGCTTTTCGACACAGGTGATTATTTTTTACATCAACAACCTGAACCTGTTTTTATAAATACAACTGCTATAAAATTATTAGCTGGTTGGGAAATTGAAAACGAATGGATAGTGAAATAACTCTCAAGGTGTGTTTTCTTAAAAAATAATTTACTTTTTTTTACAGTGGTTTTTTATTCAATAAAAACAAAAAATAAGTCGTGATGAATTTTATTTATTAAATATTATTTTTATAAATCGTTCGAAACGTCTTTAAAATAAGGCAATTCAGAGCGCTCTGTTTTGTATTAAAATATTTTTTGTGTAATTTGTTTTTTTTAGTCGCATTCTAAAATAGTGGTATTAACAATTTCAACAATATTGTGTTAATAAAATAACAGCCTGAAAATTAGTTAGCGTTAATAAATTTATTTACTTCGTAGTAACAAAAATCTCAAAAAACAAAAACCATGGCAACAGCAAAAAAAGCAGCTCCTAAAAAAGCAGTAAAAAAAGCAGCTCCTAAGAAGGCAGCAGCTAAAAAAGCAGTAAAAAAAGCAGCTCCTAAAAAAGCAGCTAAAAAAGCAGTAAAAAAAGCAGCTCCTAAAAAAGCGGTTAAAAAAGCAGCTCCTAAAAAAGCAGCAGCTAAGAAGAAGTAATAAAAACCCCGCATTAGCGGGGTTTTTTGTTTACAACCAATTTTAAATTTTATTTTATCACCTATAGAAAATGTCACTAATCAAAATAGTGGCATTTTTATTTTTGTAACACACGCGTTTACATTATATTTGTTTTAATTATAACAATCCTATTCAATTACTATGAAAAAAACATTAATTCTTTTCTCAGCGCTTACTTTAAGTATTGCATTTACATCTTGCGGAACTAAAGAAACAAAACAAGACATACAAGCTCCTGCCGGAATGGTTGCTTTAGATTTAAGTAAATATGGTAAACAGTTTTCTGTTTTTGTTCCTGACACGACTGCTGCAAAACTAGAAGTAATAGAACAAAGCTGGGGGGCATTAGAAGTGAGCGTTGGTAAAAACTTTCATATCTCTATTACTGAAGATCCAGGAGATATGGAATTAAGAAAAAGTGATATCAAATCAAACGACATCAATGTGTTTAAATCCTTTGTTGTAGATGAACCATTAAGCATTATGTGGGAGAGTCAAATAACAAAACCAGAATTCCATTTTTATTCAATTCAAAAAAATGGAGCAAATACGTATGTGTTTGAAGATGTTGTTCCTGCTGATGGTGAGCCATTCTCTAAAGAAGCTATCCAAAAAATGTTTGAGTCTGCAAAAACAATTATCGAAAAGAAAAAACCAGAAGCTTAATTCAAACATAAACCTCATAAAAAACCTCTCGCTTAAAACGAGAGGTTTTTTTATTTTTAATCAATTGCTTAATCATAAAGCGCTTTAATTTAACTTGAATCGTACCGGAATATTATACCTCACCTTCACCGCTCTACCTGCGTTTTTACCAGCCTTTAACCAGATCGGCATTTTAGATACAACTTTCACAACCTCTTCGTCGCAACCATAACCAATGCCACGCATTACTTTCACACCTTCCACTTTTCCTAATTCACTTACCACAAACGATACATAAACAGTTCCCTCAACACCGATAGACTTAGCCATCTCTGGATAAGAAATATTATTAGATACATATCTTAATATACCATTAGGATCAGTGTTAAACACTGGCATCTCTTCAGCAATCATAACAACTGGAATTTCTGTAACGCTAGCACTAACAACAATCACAGCAACAGTATTCGTACTTGAAACAGTACTTGTAGTAGATGCCCCTGTTGAATTAGGATCTCCTAATCCAGTATTTGGATTATCATTTAAAACCATTGTGTTAGATTCCACAGCATCATCCGCAATATTAGTTGATGTAGCGGTTCCTAATGGAGCTGCTGCTTCTACTGGCGGCACTGGTTCCGGTAAAGGCGTATTATCTATTTCAATCATCTGCTCAATTGGATTAATTGTTGGATCATCAAAAGCAATTAACTTTTCGTCTGCCGATACAGCAGTCATTTTATTATAGGTGTATGCCGAACCAAATACTAAACAAATGATACTGCATAAACCTATTAATGATTTTTTTAAAGAATCATTGTAACTTTCTCTGATCGCATAAGCACCATAACTTTTATTTCTATTTTCAAAAATCACGGCGTTTACCTTACTAGCATTATTTCCTAAGATGTTCATTGTTTCTATTTTTTAGAGGTTTATACTTTTGTATTTCAAACTTTTCTTCTTTCGCGCGTAGTAGAATAGTTTGCTGATGTAAAAGTATATCCATCATAAACAAAAAACCACCGCTCTTTGAGATGTGGTGGCTTTTGTTTTGTAAGTGGTCGCTTTTGGCTAAAAAATGGAAAAAAGAATGTTGCCTATTTTGTGTAAACGGTTGAACAACTATCTCTATTCCCTGTAATAGAAGT
>JANYGR010000165.1 GCA_025359355.1 Bacteroidota bacterium
CCAAGGTAAGATGCTTAATGCTAATGGGGATTAAAGCACCTTGTGCACGACGAGACCGAAACTGGCAAAACTTACGTTTAGGTCTACCCTCTCCATTTATGACACTGTGCTAAAAGAAATATTACAACGTAACAAGGTATGGGTGACAACGTAACTGATGGATAGGTACAACGTAACTGATAGATAAGTACAACGTAACAGATGAATAAGTACAACGTAACAGATAGGGAGGTACAGCGTAACGGATGGGAAGGTACAATTTAACAGATGGGGAGGTACAACGCAATAGCCAATAATAGCAGATGCAAAACAACCTATTTATATTGCTACAAAACATAGCAAGCAGTTGCTCTATTTTTAGTGAACTTTGGTTTATGGTAAAAGAAATTACACTAGAGCATTTATGGCATAAGACTCAGGCGCGCATGTTTATGCGATTTGAAAACGACACAGAGGCCACTCAACTGGTTAAAAACAACTTGCAAGCGCAATGGAGTGCTACACAACGTGCCTGGCATGTGCCTTATGATGGAGGAATGCATGAGCGTATTTGCAAACTATTTGCGCCTTATGGGGTACGGGTGTTTCAAAAAAACAACTCCCAAGCTATAGCGGAGGTTGCTAAAATAACAGCACCAAAAGTAACTGTAGAAGAAGCAACGTTAAGTATAGAAACTATAAAGCAGATGGAACGTTTTACATATTGGCTACTATCGAAGCGATATAGTGAAAATACGATACATACCTATACGGAAGCGTTAGCATTGTTTTTAAAATATTATCATACAAAAGCCGTTACGGAAATTACGAATGATGATTTGATTCAATTTAATAACGACTATATTTTAAAAAAAGGATTATCATCGAGTTACCAAAACCAGATGGTTAATGCCATTAAATTATTTTATAAAACACAGTTCGAAAAGCAGCTTAATCCTGATTTGATTCATCGCCCAAGGCGAGAGCACAAGTTACCCAATGTGCTAAGTAAAGAAGAAATTAAACTAATATTACAAGCGCATGGAAACATCAAGCATAAAACCATGTTGAGTTTAATATACAGTTGTGGTTTGCGGCGAAGCGAATTATTGAACTTAACATTGAGCGATATAGACTCGAAACGGGGTTTGATATTGATAAAACAGGCCAAAGGCAAAAAAGATAGAATCGCCCCTTTGTCAGAAAAAGTATTAGCCTTATTGCGAGAATATTATACGGCTTATAAACCAAAGGATTGGCTATTTGAAGGGCAAAGTGGGAAAGGGCAGTATGATGCTAATAGTTTAGCTTCAGTTTTAAAACAAGCGCTTTGGAAAAGTAAAATTACAAAACCAGTTACCTTGCATTGGTTAAGACATAGCTATGCCACCCATTTACTAGAAGCGGGAACCGATTTGCGCTATATACAGGAAATATTGGGGCATAGCAGGAGTACAACAACTGAAATATATACTCATGTAAGTAATAAAAGTTTACTAAAAATAGAATCGCCATTTGATAGTTTATGAAAAAAAGAGTAGATTTATGAAACGAAAAAGAACTAAAGAACTAAGCAAAGCTGGTAAAAATTGCAAGATTTGCTTTAAAAAACTAAGGCTATAAGTAAGTTACCAGTAATAGCGGGGACGACTTCTCCTAAACAATATTTCGGTTGACAAAAATAATTATCATGGACAACAGACAAGTCATTATTATCTTTATTTTCTCATTCTTTGTCTCATGCACTCCGACATACGTTAGACACACAAACATACACCATTCAAAGTCTATTATTAAATTAAAAATAAAAAATAACAAAGTGCAAATTACTTCTAAATCTCCCGACAAGACATCAAGTTCGACATTCTCATATGTTGTTTGTGCCGACCTAAAGACCGACAGTGCAAAGACAGAGTGTTTAATTTTCTTGGAAAACAAAAAAGTAATTTTCTTTGACAAGTCATATTGGATAAAACACGGAGCATATGACACGACGACAAAAAAATATATTAATAAGGACTTAAAATTTTAAAGCGGACACATACCATGACGTACCTATGTGCCCGCTACTACTGGTAACAGCGTGCAAGCAAAATTTTTTGCGTGTTAACGCTCAAATGTATAACTTGACAAGCAAAAAACTTCGCCTGCACGCAAAACGTTAGTGCCAAGTGGTAGACAAATACTATCAAGCTACATTTCGACATCAAAGTTCACGTTCTTTTTACTTCACATTTCAAATTCGGTGGCGACAATTTAGAAACGAAAATTATTTAGCAACGTGTTGACCTCACAAAACGTATCGACCTAACCGCAGACAACAAACTACGTTTGTGTATTTCGGCAGACTCAAACGTTGTATGCTAAACGTATCAACCTGTGTTTAGACACAAAACTGCATATCAATTTTCTGTTCTTTGCTTTTCGTAGAAAAGTCAATATAAGTGTAGCTTCGTAATAGTTACCTTTTTATCGGCGGACACGAAAGCTGTGTTTAAACTAACCGCAGAAAAACCACCTAGGCACTAACACACGCTAAGCAACAATTTGGCAGACATCAAAGCTTTTGCAAACAAAGTCCCTTCGGGAAAGACATTTATTTTTTCTTTGCAAAAGTCCATTAAGCATTTATCTTTGTTATTAATATTTCGGCAAGAAACGGTTTCAAATCAAATCGTTGCTTAGCGCGAAAACGTTATGCGGCATTTTAGAAAAACCGACAAGTATGCGACAATTGACATTTAAACTTATCATTCCACTTACAATAATATCCTTTGCGACAATTACAAAGTGGTGGTATGCTTTACCCGTTGACGCTCCGGACACTTTGTTTACTGGTTTTCCATTTCCATTTGTTTGTGACGGTTTTCATACGTCTATGTCATTACTAATTTTCGTGACAGAATTAATTGCAGACCTTTTAGCTTATTTTACAATTTGGTTTATCGCTGTATATTTCATTAATCGCTTCTTGACAAAAATAAAGACTCACAAAATCGTGACTATAGCGTTGTGGACAATTACTGTATTTATAATAAGCGGAGCAGCTTATATAGCAAACTACCGAGAAAATATATTTTATGTAAAACGACCGTTTGACATCGACGTAATGGAAACAGGTTATAAATTTGTTTGGCAACCAACAATTCGACCTGACTATTACAAATATCATCCAGAAGACAAGAAATAAAAAACGACCGCATAACACACGGTTTATTCAATTTGGGCGGAAGTATAAGGCATTTGCAAAAGCGGTCGCTCCGCGAAAGACAATTATTTTCGCTTTGCAAATGTCTAATAAACATAGTATCATTGTCAGTAATATTTCGGTAGACAAAGTTTCAAACTCCAAACTGAAATAAACCGCGAAAACGTTAGCTGCAAGCTTAACAGACAAGAAAACATAACTAATTAAAACGACATGGCAATCTACTCTTTACGTGACATCCTTATATCTATAAAAGACATACTAAGTCTTCTTGACAGAGGTCACGCACGTGACGAAAGAATAACTGAGGCACTTGTAAGCATTCAAACAGCTATCATCGAAACTAAAAAGCATATCAACTCAGTTGGCTACGAAACAAATACAGACTTAAGTAAACTATGGTTTGATTCATTTGACAAAATAAAAAAATCTAGAATTTATCATGACAATGAATTCCCAGAATTCTTATATCAAAAAGCGCGTTTTTGGGGCAATCCAAGTGAATGGTTAGCAGAACCTTCTGCATTAGAATTGGTGCCTACTCTGAATAGACTAGAGAACGAATGCGACCACATTCTTAGGTCTTTAAAATAATTATAAAGTGAAAGCCAGCAGCTAACCGCACCTAAGCAAAAAAGGCTTTTTATCAATTAACCGCCCAGAAAAAAAGCCTTCTTCGCTTAGCTGCAAACCGTTACCAGTAAGTGGCGGGACAAATCC
>JANYGR010000182.1 GCA_025359355.1 Bacteroidota bacterium
TTAGGCATAGGTGGTGCAGTGCAAACTGGTTTTAAATATGCTTTAAGAAATGGATTTGATATTGCTATTCAAATGGATGGAGATGGACAACACCCACCAAGCGAATTAGAAAAAATAATTTTGCCTTTATTTACTGACGAAGCTGATGTCTCTATTGGATCGCGTTATATTAACAAAGAAGGATTTCAATCATCAGCATTAAGAAGAATTGGCATTAACTATTTTAAATGGTACAATAAATTACTTACTGGAATTACCATAAATGATAGTACGTCAGGGTACAGAGCACTTAACAGAAAAGCCCTTGAAGTCGTTTCGGATTATTACCCCGATGAGTATCCTGAACCTGAAGCAATCATTTTGTATAGCTTAAATAATTTGAGGATAAAAGAAGTGGCAGTTAGCATGCGAGAGCGTCAAGGTGGCGAATCGTCGATCAGAGCTTATAATACAATTTATTATATGATAAAAGTTACTTTAAGCACTTTGTTTTTATATATTAGCAGATTAAAGTCAAGCAATGAATAAAATTGAACTATATTTTGACAAAACAGTCAACTTTCTTAAAACTAAAGATTTTTTAATCGCTATTTTAATTGTTTTGGTAAATGTAATTTTACGTTCAATCAATCTCACCAAGAATAATTTATGGTTTGATGAGCAGTTTAGTCTATTTTGGTCACAATTCGAAAACATAAAAGATATAAAAAATGTTTCCGAATGGGATGTCGTTCCTCCTGGTTTCAATTTAATTGTGCATTATTGGACTTCTTTTTTCGGAATATCTGAATTTTCAATCCGTTTTTTAAGTTGTCTAAGTATGAGTTTAGCTGGTGGTTTAGTTTATTTGATTACCAAGCGAACATTCAATTTTAAAGCTGCTACTATTGCCTCTGTCTTATTCTTAGTGAATACAAATCTATTTTATTATTCGCAAGAATCGAGGAGTTATGCTTGCCAAATGCTGTTAGTAGCAATCTCATCCTGGTTATTTATTTCACTTATTAAAAAGCCTAACCTTATTTATGTTATACTATTAGGAGCCGTTAATTATTATTTATTTTACATTCATTTTGCTACCTTATTTTTATTCTTCTGGCAATTTGTATTTGCAGCACTCTATTTTAAAAACAATTTGTTGAATTGGTATTTATTTTCCGGTGGCGTTTTTTTATATTTGTTATTTCCTTTTATCCCAAGGGTAATATCATTAGTTCAATCAAATGGTCAAAATTTTTGGTTGGCAAAACCAACATTACATGATTTAAGAATTTATATTGAGGAGTACTATAATACTAATTATATAGGACTAGTAGTAGCCATATTATGTATAATAGGTTTATTTTATTTTATAAAAAACTTTAATTCTGAATCTAAAAAAACAACGCCATACTTAATTTATTTTTTCTTAACAGGTTTTGGATTAATTGTTTTGGCATATATAGAATCAACCTTAAGAGCTCCTTTGTTTTTAAAACGATACGTTTTAATATCCAATATAGGTGTTATGATTACCGTGTCATATTTAATTTCTCAAGTTCCGATTAATAAAAAATTGTTTACCGGGTTACTAGGATTAATTATAATTCTTGGGCTTTACACAATTAATTATAACACTTATAAAGGCTGGAATTACAAACGACAAATGGCAATCGTAAAATATTTAAAAACACCGACTACGGCTATAATTACAGATAATGAATTAGGATTTTATTACTATGATCAAGAAATATTTAAACATACTTCTAACTTAGGAGAAACTCTAAACAAGGAGAATATTTTTATTGTTTACGATACAATTATGTTGAATAAACTTGATTTAAGTAAGTTTAATAAACTTATTGTTTGCAATACATGGAAAAACAATCATGATTTAATAAAGGATGAATTGCATAAAAAATTCACCAAAAGTTCAGAAATCATTTTTGAAAATGATGCCTGTAAAACCTATATTTATTCCAAATAAGATACCTAGTGATTGTATTAAAGAAATATTTAGGGTTTTGGCTTTTCATAGCAACCATTTTTATAGCAGTCATTACAAATAATAAATATGGTATCTCTTGGGATGAAGAAGCCCAGCATGAAATAGGCTTAACTAACTATAATTATGTATTTGAAAATGGCACTAGTTTTTTAACCTTTGAAAATAGAGACTATGGTGTTGGCGTAGAATTACCACTTATGATTGTGGAAAAAGTATTTAACATTAACAACTACCATGACATATATTATACTAGGCATCTATTGGTGCATATATTTTTTTTACTAGGGGCATTTTTTTGTTATTTATTAATTGATTATCTATACAAAAACAAACTATTAGCAAGTATTGGCTTTTTATTAATAGTTTTAAATCCAGGTATTTATGGTCATTCATTTTTTAATAGTAAGGATATTCCCTTGCTATCTATGTTTATTATATGCTTTTACTTAATTGCTGTAGCGTTTGACAAAAAAAAGACTTGGCTGTTTATTATACTTGGTATTTCTGTAGGTTATTTAATAAATATTAGAATAATTGGAGGAATGTTATTGTTCTTAGTTCCTCTAATGCTATTGACTGATCTCATTTGGAGAAGAAAAGATGATCAAACAACTAAATTAAAATACATTTCATTAATTAGTCTCTTTTTATTCTCAGCATGTTTTACAGCATATGCCACATGGCCATTATTGTGGCATCATCCATTTTCTAATTTAGAATTTGTGGTTAAAAACATGTCTAAGTTTAGATGGACTGGTAGTGTGTTTTTTAATGGTGAAATGATTGACGCTAAAAAAGTTGGCTGGAATTACTTTTTTGTATGGTTTGGGATCACCAATCCCATTACTTACCTAATTTTTGGTATTTTAGGTATTTTAATACTTGTTTATAGTTTTATTAAGTCGCCATTAAATTATTTATTAAATACAAAAAATAGAAATAACTTAATTTATCTAATTTGTTTTATTAGTCCAATTATATTGATACTATTGCTACATTCAGTAATATATGACGGCTGGAGACATTTATATTTTGTGTATCCAATGTTCGTTTTATTAATTATTTTTTGTATTAATAAATTATCAACAACAAAACTCTTATATCCTACATATGTATGTTTTGGATTTACATTTATTTATGTTATATATTATATGATTAATAATTTTCCAAATCAACATGTGTATTTTAATCAATTGGTAAATCATAGCCCTCAAAATATAAGAATTCATTATGAAATGGACTATTGGGGCAATTCATATAAACAAAGCTTAGAATATTTATTAGAACACGATACATCTGACACTATAAATATAAACATGGAGGATGCCCCCGGCTTTGCTAACTTAAGGGCAATGAACTTAAACGGAAGAGTTATAAATACGGTTAATTTAAATTCAGCTAATTATTATATTACAATTTATAGAGGTCATCCTTTTGATTACCCTGAATTTAAAGGCAAAGAGTATTATTCTGTAAATGTTGCAAATAGCGCAATAAATACAATTTTCAAAATAAAATGATTACTTTTAATAAAACACTTATTATATAAAATGGATTTAATTGAAGCGAAACATAAAATAAATACAGAGCGTCACCCCTGGGAATATGCTAGATTTGAAGTTCTAAAACATTTTTTAAAAAAAGAAATTATACAACATAAAAATAATCCAACAATTATCGATATTGGTTGTGGCGACTCTTTTGTTGTTGAATCAATTTCTAAATTATATCCACAAGCAAATTTAATTGCTGTAGATACTGCATTTACGCCAGAAATCATTGACCATTACAAACAAAAATTACATAATAAAAAGATTTCTTTTTATTATAATATAGACGAAGTTCCCACAACAGTTAAAGCAGATTGTATTTTGCTAATGGATGTTATTGAGCATATAGAAAAAGATATTGATTTTTTAAAATTGGTAAAAGAAAAACCATTTACAACAAACGACACGAAGTGGTTTATTACCGTTCCTGCTTATCAAAGTTTATTTTGTATGCACGACACTTTTTTAGGTCATTTTAGAAGATATGACAATGAGATGCTTATTGAACATACAACTAAAGCCGATCTTAAAACTTTAAAAATTGGCTACTTCTTTTTTTCATTATTACTGCCACGTTACTTGCAAGTAAAAAAAGAAAAATCACAAAAACATACTGATAGTACTACGGGACTAGTTGAATGGGATGCAGGTAGTTTTAAAACAAACCTTATTAAAACTGTTTTAGTCATTGATTTTAAAATCACTTCTTTTTTTCAAGCCATCGGCATTAAACTACCTGGACTTTCAAACTATATTATATGTCAAAAATCGGCATAGTCATTCCTTGTTATAACGAGTCACTACGCTTAAAAACGAAGGTGTATTCAGATTTTATATCTGCACATCAATCTGAATATGATATCATTTTTGTAAATGACGGCAGTACTGATCATACTTTAGATGTTTTAAAAAAAATAACAAATAATTTCCCTAACAATTGCTTTATCTACAATTTAAAACAAAACAGTGGAAAAGCCGAAGCAGTTAGGCAAGGGATAAACTTTGCTAATGAAAAAAAACAATACGATTACATTGCCTATTTTGATGCAGACTTAGCAACGCCTCTAACTGAAATTAATTTGTTAAAAAAGATAGTTGTTAATAACCCTATGATTGTGATGGCATTATGTTCACGTATCAAGCGACTTGGAGCTGAAATTAATCGAAAACCAAAACGCCATATATTAGGGCGCATTTTTTCTACATTTGCCAGTAACATTTTGGGCTTACCAGTTTATGACACTCAGTGTGGGGCAAAATTAATTAAAGCTGAAATTATACCTTATGTTTTTGATAAACCATTTATAACCAGCTGGATCTTTGATGTGGAAATTTTAGCCAGAATCAGAAACAATAATAAAGCAATCATAAATACTATTTTAATAGAACATCCTGTTACAAAATGGGAAGACGTTGATGGTTCCAAATTAAAAATAAAGCACATGTTTAAAGTGCCTTTGGAACTTCTAAAAATAAAAAAACTTTATAATCAATAATATGGAAAATGTCATTTCATATCGTTTACAAATTATTGCTATCAGTATAGCCTTATTATTTATGTTTTTTATCTTTAGATTAATAACTAGAGGTAAATTACGTGAAGAGTATTCTATTATTTGGATAGTTTGTACAGCCTTATTATTACTATTTGCCATTTGGCGTAATGGTCTAGATATTATCGCTAAACTATTAGGTATTTATTATGCACCGTCACTTATATTTTTAGGAGCTATTTTCGCTATTGTTATTTTTTTAGTTCACCTATCTGTAGTTAATTCAAGACAACATAAACAAATAAAAGATTTAACTCAAGAAATGGCATTACTAAAGGAAAAACTAGATTCATTTCTGAAACTTAATCAAAACGAAAAATAATTACATTTAAGTAAAATATGGTATTTAGTAGCATCGTTTTTCTTTTATATTTCTTACCCATTTTTTTATTAATCTATTTTTTGATTGATAAAAAATACAAAAATGGCGTTATTTTATTGGGTAGTATTTTCTTTTATGCTTGGGGTGCACCAAAATTTATTTTTGTTATTCTGCTAACTACATTTTTGGACTTTCATTTGGTAACTTGGATGGATAGAACTACCAATGAAACAAAGCGAAAACTGATGTTATTACTTTCAGTGTCTATTAATTTAGGATTATTGTTCTATTTTAAATATTCTAATTTTTTTATAGAAAACGTGAATGCAGTATTATCTCTGTTTGGAGATAAACAAATTCATTGGACCAAATTAATTTTACCAATCGGCATTTCATTTTACACGTTTGAAACTATTACTTATGTTGTCGATGTTTACAGGCGAATTCATAAACCACTAACCAAATTTTGGGATTACCAATTATACATTATTTTATTTCCTAAACTCATAGCAGGTCCTATTATTCGTTATCATGAATTAGCAGATCAAATTACAGAACGTAAGGAAATTATTGATGATAAGTTAACCGGCTTTTATCGTTTTGCTTTAGGTCTTGCTAAAAAAGTTTTAATTGCCAATCAAATGGGGCAATTAGCTGATACCATATTTGCTTCTAATTATTCTGAATTAGGTACGCTCACTGCCTGGGTTGGAAGCATTGCTTACACATTTCAAATATATTTTGATTTTAGTGGTTATAGTGATATGGCAATAGGCTTAGCAAAAATGATAGGCTTCAAATTCCCAGAAAACTTTAACAATCCATACATCTCGCAAAGTATTACTGATTTTTGGCGCAGATGGCACATCACTTTAGGAAGTTGGATGCGTAATTATTTATACATTCCCTTAGGCGGAAATAAAGTATCAACAACCCGTTTGTATTTTAATTTGTGGATCGTTTTTTTAGCATCAGGATTATGGCATGGTGCGAGTTGGAGCTTTATTTTTTGGGGTGCATTTCATGGATTCTTTTTAGTAATAGAACGTGCATTTTTTGGAAAAATATTACTGAAAATAGGAAAAATACCAAGCATACTAATCACCTTTTTTATAGTTAACATTGGATGGGTGTTTTTTAGAATTGAAAAAATATCAGATGCATTTCATTATCTTAAAACTATGTTTTCGTTCAACGCTCATTCAAATATTACCTTTAGTTATGAGTTTATAACCTATTTTTTAATAGCTATTTTATTTTCGTTTTTTGCGATTGGTAAATGGGGACAAAAAATTCAAGATGCCGTATACTTTACTATGTATTCTAATACCAAACATATATTAGTTTGTGGAATATGTCTATGTTTATTTTTATTATCGATTGGATCAATAACTTCATCAGGATTTAATCCATTCATATATTTTAGATTTTAATGCATCAATTTTCTAACATAATTAAAAAGGGGTTGCTTCTATGTATTTTAGCAGTGTTATTTTTGCCATTAATACAAAGTACATTTACATTGAGAGAATTTCACCCGTTAAAAGGTGATGTCACATTACCTGCTAATATTGAGTTTAATAAACAAGGTTGGTTTTCAGGAAATTTCCAACAAAAAAAAGAAGAGTATTTGAATGCAATGTTTGGCTTCAGAACCCTATTTGTAAAAGCACATAATCAAATCGCTTACAGCTTATTTGGCAAAGTAAATGCACAAGGTGTGATTATTGGAAAGCAAAATTATTTATACGAAGAAAGTTATATCAATGCCTATACTGGAAAAGATTTTTTAGGAGAGGATAGTATTTCTCATACCATCAATCGATTAAAATTTATTTCAGATACTTTAAATAAATTAGGCAAACAATTAATTGTAGTGTTTGCTGCTGGTAAAGCGTCGTATTATCCTGAGTATATTCCTGATTCTTATTTTCCGATTAAAGAAAAAACAAATTACAAATTACTCTCAAGCGAAGCCTATAAAGCTGGATTAAATATGATAGATTTTAATAAATGGTTTATGGATAATAAACATAAATCCAAATATCCATTATATCCTCAACATGGTGTTCATTGGAGCACATACGGAACAGCTCTTGCCGCCGATTCATTAATTAAGATGATGGAAAACCTAAGACATATCGATATTCCGAATTTAAGAATAACAGGTATTAAAATGGAACAACCACATGATGTGGATTACGATATTGCTGATGGTATGAATTTGTTATTTAAATTCAAAAGCTTTGATGTAGCTTATCCACAAATGAAAGTAGATGACACGACAGGAAAAACTAAACCGAAAGTATTAGTGATATCTGATAGTTTTTATTGGGGGATGTATAATTTAGGAATCGCCAACTGTTTTCAAAACGATCATTTTTGGTATTATAATAAACAAGTGTATCCCGAATCTTTCAAACAAGAGTTATTTGCTGATCAATTAAACATTGGCAACGAAATTCAAAAACATGATGTCATTGTAATTATGGCTACAGAAGCAACACTGCGCAAAATAAGTTGGGGCTTTATAGAGGAAGCTGAAAAATTTTATAAGGGAATCAAAACAAGTCCAGAAAAAGATACTGAATATTATAAAAAAATAAAAGAAATCATTGCAAGTATTAAAACAAATCCTCAATGGCTTGAAGATAGCGGAACAAGAGCTCAGGAGAAAGGTATTAGTTTAGATTCATCTCTTGTATTAGAAGCGATGTGGCAAATAGATAATTCAAAAAAATAATTTTTCACAAATTACCCAACATTTCTTCGCAGATAAATTCGGCCGCTTTACCATCTCCATATAATTTAGGAAAAAGCATATTACTTTTAGAAGTCAATACATTAAATGCTTCTATAATTTTTTGTTCGTTAGCATCCGTAATAACCGCCGTACCGCATTCTACAAGTTCTACCCATTCAGTTTCCGGACGAAGAATAACACAGGGCTTTTCAAAATAGAATGCTTCTTTTTGCACACCACCACTGTCTGTCATTACAATCTTGCAATTTTTTTCTAAAGCAATCATTTCTAAAAAAGAAACCGGTTCTGTAATTTTGAAATGCTTACTTGCTTTAATTTTAGTATACAATTCAGCATCTAAATTAAAACTCAATAACTTAGCCGTTCGAGGATGTAATGGCAACAATACATCTAATTGATTTTGTTCAGAAATTTTATATAAGGCATTAAACAAAGCGTTCAGTCTCAAAGGCTCATCTGTATT
>JANYGR010000223.1 GCA_025359355.1 Bacteroidota bacterium
AAATACTCATCCTTATGCTTTACCATCAACCTATAATGTTACACTTACCGTTACTTCTAACAAAGGTTGTCAAGCAATGATTGCACAACAAATAGAAGTTTATAAAAAACCTTCTATGCAAATAGCAGTAAATTCTGGCTGCTTTGGTAGTGCAACTTCATTCACTGCTGTTAGTTTAGCAAATAGTGGAAGTGTAACTTCATGGCTTTGGGATGTCAATAATAGCATTAACACGATAGAGACAACTGGACAACAAAACTCTTATACCTTTGCAGCAGCAGGAAGTCAGACATTACACTTAATTTCAATTACTAATCATAATTGTAGAGATACTTCCACACGGTTAACCTACGTAAATTATAATCCAACTCCTCAATTCAGCGTTGATAAACCGAGTGGTTGTCCATTACCGCATTGCGTGAAGTTTACCGACAATTCTTCTCCCGTTCCTTTACCAGCGCATATTGCAAACTGGACGTGGGATTTTGGAGATGGAAAAACGGTATCATCTGCAACAAATGCACAACAGCCTAATTGTTATACCAATTCAAGTTCGAGTCAACTTGCTTTATATACTGTTACTTTAACCACTACTACAGATAGCGGTTGTGTGGCTTCTATCATAAAACCAAACTTTATTACAGTTTATCCTAAGCCTATTGCGAACTATACTATTGTTCCTGAATTTGGTGATGTATTGGTACCTCAGGTTCATTTTATAAATCAGTCTGTTGATTATACAAGATGGTGGTGGAGTTTTGGCGATGGTCCTAAAATTGATTCGGTAAACGTAAATCCTAATCATTATTACCCTGGCGATGATGCAAGTTCTTATCACTCTATTTTAATTGTTGCTAATCAATATGGCTGTAGAGACACAGCTAATGTGCTTGTTGAAATTGCTCCTGATTTTTCATTTTATATTCCGAATGCCTTTACTCCAAATGGCGATAATACAAATGATATATTTACGGGAATGGGCGTTGGCATTGCAACTTACGAGATGTGGATTTTTGATCGTTGGGGCGCTTCTATTTTTTATACGGATGATATAACAAAAGGATGGAATGGTAAAGTACAAGGTAAATCCGAAGACGCTAAAGAAGATGTATATACATGGAAGGTGAAATTAAAAGATGTACTTAACAAAAACCACAGTTACGTAGGACATGTAACCTTATTAAAATAATTACTTAATTATCATTTAATAAAAATTATAACGTTTTGTCGCTAGAACTTATACAGTTTTTACACAAAGCCTAATCAAATATCCAAATTGCTTTCGGGAGTTTTATTACCCATTAGTATTTCTAACACTATTAGGTTGCACTGTGAATATATTGCTTAATTGAGTTTAAATCTTTTTGCTTATGTGCTTTTTCATCCTCAATATCAAAATCATCCTGAAGTCCAAGCCAGAATTTAGCAGAATTGCCAAAAAATTTTGAAAGCCTCAAAGCTGTGTCTGCAGTAATTCGCCTGTTACCTTTAATAATCTCAGAAATACGCGTTTGCGGAATCGAAATTTCTTTTGAAAGCCTATAAGCACTTAGGTTAAGAGGAATTAAAAACTCTTCTAATAAAATTTCGCCAGGGTGGATGTTTTTTAATTTTTTCATTATTTTTTGTTTTTTAATGATAGTCAATCAATTCAACGTTAAAAGCATTCCCATTTTCCCATTTAAAAATCAAGCGCCATTGGTCATTTACTCTAATAGAATAAAAGTCTTTCAGATTACCTTTTAGTTTTTCAAGTCTGTTAGATGGTGGAATAATAAGATCTTTTATATCAATAGAGTTGTTAAGCATTCTCAACTTTCTCCGAGCAGTCTCTTGTATATCTGTCGAAAAACCTTTAACCCATTCACCTTCCCAAATTTTTTGAGTGATCTTATCGCCAAATGAAACAATCATACTTACCTTTTACGTTACTAACGCCAAAGATAAGTAATTATTTGGACGCTTGCAAAATTATTTTTAGTAGCATGCCCTCTGAGCATTGTGACAAAATATTTTGCAAAGGCTTTGGTGTCAACAAGACTGGAGCGAACCATGTGTATAGATTGTGTGCCACACATTGCTTAATTACGTCTCGGTTAAGTCGCCATGTTTTTTGATTGAGTAACCAAACCATAAGCCAACAAGCAAACAGGGGACTAAACCAAAAATTGAAACCAAAAAAACTGGTTTAATAATGTAGTCTTCAAATGGATTGTCATTACTGCCGATGTTATCTATGCCCTCTTGGAAAAAACAAACCCAACTTGCTAAAAATGTTGCTGTCACAATTATTAAAAGACCACATATAAAACCAACGAGAAAGTTATTTCTTTTACTTATTATTATTTTATATCCAGCTCTTCGTCCAAAAAGGTGTCCGCATAAATACATACATATAACCCCAACAAGTATATTAAATTTGAAACTGACGTCTAAAAACCAAAAAAAACCTTTTATTAAACCATCGTCTGCAACGGATGGTAACGCCATCATTAGATGGGCAATAATTAATCCTATTGTCACAGCCTTCATTGCTTGTCTACTACCAATCTTTTCTGCTCTGTCGGTGTCCATATATTAATTGCTATTTTGTAGTTTCGGATTCTATCTTGACACATTACCTATAACGGTTTGCGACTAGCCGCGCGTTTTTGCTTGTCCAAGTTAGGCATTTGAGCGCTAACCCGTAAAATGACGGTTAGTTACTATTATGTGCTGGCCTTAATTTGTCCGATTGTATTTTGTCCACCATTTATTTATTTCGTCAACTGATTCTATTTCGGTCTTTGCGCAGGTATTTAGTCCACAACTTACTTTTTTGTTATGTCTAAACGAATTTATAAATAGAATTGCATAACCGCCGATATCAGAGCTATCCCTTGTAATGAGGGAAGATTCAAGTCTTATTAAACAATTGCATTTAACCTTAGAGTTTACTAAGAGAATTAATGAATCAATATGTTGTCTCCTTACCCAATTTTTCGGAAAGTCGCCCAGAATTGTAGTAAGATTAATCGAGAAGTTTGGATGTCGAGTGGATGTTATTGCTTTTATGAATATCAGAGGTGTAAATTGTTCTGGTACCAAATAAAATGAAGAATTATTATTGGAGTCTACTTTTAGGGTAGTGTCTTGCATATTGTTAACTCTCAAGCTGTCCACTGGATTAATTTTATCCAAGTTCAACTGAGAGTGTCCGCATGAATTGCTGATAACCGAAAAAACTAAGATGATAAAATAATCGTAAGTCTTCATGCCAATTTTGTCTTAGTAGGCTTGCCCCTAACTACTTGCTAACAGCCATCTCCACTGGCTTTAACTTATTAAGTTCAGCTATCACCATTTTTCGTTTTTCGGTAAAGTCTGAAATTTTGAGTTTTTCAGCAGCAATCTTATCTTCAATTTCTTTTAAAAATGGATTAACTCCTTTGCTTGATGTTTTAAAGAAACCTAAATTATTATCATACGTTTTCATACGATCATTTACCTCATCTATTTGTTTTTTCAAATAGTCAGCTTCTTTTTTCAAAGCTATTTCAGGGTTTTCACCATTTACAAAACGCTCTAATTTTGTTTTAAATTGCATCATGAATTTTTCATTCACACTCACATTCATTTTATCATACAACTCATCTAAACGATTGTAAAATGCGTCATTGATGCGCTTTTTATCTTTCATAGGAACCATTCCTGCAGCGTTCCAATTTGCAGAAAACTGTTTCAAGGCCGCATGATTTTCAGATGAATTTTCGGATAAATTAAATTCTAAAAGTTGTTTCAATAATGCTTCTTTATCTACTAAGTTAGTTTCAAAGGCCGCATCGGCTTCTGCAAAATGAGCTTTCTTTGCATCAAAAAAATGATTGCATGCCGAACGGAAATTATTAAATAATTTTGTTTCATCTCCACCGGCATGTGCCGCTTTTTTCCAAGCGTCTTGTAACTTAATTAAAGCCAATCCTGTTTTTTGCCAGTCTTTACTGTCTTTTAAAGCAAGTGCTTTATTTATCAAATCTTGTTTAATTGCTTTTATTTCACTCATCTTTTCATGATGAGCACTAAAAAATACTTTTTTCTTTTCAAAAAATACGTCGCATAAAGCTCTGAACTCTGCCCATACTTTATCATTTTCTTTTTGATTAGCTCTTCCTACGCCTTTCCACTCTGTTTGTAAAGCCACCAACTCATTCGTTAAATTATTCCAAGTATTACCAGTTGCGGTTTCCGACTTAGTAATAACTTCTTTAATTTTATCAAGTAACTCTTTTTTCTGAGTTAAATTAACTTCTTTTTCTTCTTCAACAGAATTATAATGTGCTTTTAATTTAGAGTATGCTTCTTCCAAAGCAGCTCTGAAACCACCCTTTAACACATCCCATTTATCATTAGGAACTGGCCCAATATCTTCCCAATCATTACGGTATATTTTTATTAAACGCTCTGCTTCTTTAATGTTGGTTTGTTCTTTAATGCCTTTAATTTTTTCAAGCAATTCTGTTTTTAATTCATAGTTCCGTTTCAAATCATGCTCTTGCAATTGCTTTGATAAACTTAATTTATAATTAAATTCCTCAATCGCTTTACTATAGTCTGCCTGAATTTCCTTGTATTTGTGAGGAGACACAGCTCCAGTAACTTTCCAAAGTGCTTGTAGCTCTACCAATTTTTTAATAGCAGCTCCAATGTTATCACTCACTTGACTTAAGTCATTTATTTTAGAAACAATTTCTTTACGTATTTCTAAATTTTTTGTTTGCTCAACGGCAATTTTAGCGTCGTCTTCTTTTTTCTTTTTTTCAAATTTTTCGAATAGAGCAGCAATTTTAACATCATCAGGATGTTTAGCGTATTCAAATTCTTTGGCTTTACCACCTTCATCAACAAAGGTTTGTTTAGCAGTTTCAAATTCAGCTGTCCACAATTTTTGATACTCTTTTTGCAGAGCGCGCATTTGGTGAGCAACAGCACTAGCATCAGATTGACTGAGCATTTCTTCCAATTTGGTAATAATCGTTTGTTTCATTTGTACGTTATACGTTGTTATTTAATCTTATAAAAATAAAGTAATTTTTTATGTTACAAAACTTTCAAAGACTTTTTTTAGAAAAATTATTTACTATGATAGTATCGATTATATCTCCCGTAAATTGAAATAAATAACTAAAACTTTGTAACTATTTATTTAGTAATTATAAACTCAACCCTTCTGTTTAATTGATGCAGAGCCTCGTCGCAGGTATTATCAATGCAATTATTTACTAATTGCGTTTTACCTTTTGCTTCTACTTTAACAATTCGTTTTTTAGTAATGTCATGTTTCAATAAATAATTTTCGACAGCAACAGCTCTTTGTTTTGACAATTGTTTATTGTAATTATCTGAAGCTCTAGCATCTGTATTACCAACTAAATCAATCATTAGCATTGGATATTTTTTTAGAACTTCTAAATTTTGATCTAAATAAATTTGCTGTGAGAGCGGATGCCGAACTTGTTTTAGCTAAAAATTTAGAAGTTCTAAAAAAATATCCAATGCTAATGATTGATTTAGTTGGTAA
>JANYGR010000244.1 GCA_025359355.1 Bacteroidota bacterium
AGCCAACGTATCTTTCAATTGCTTGTACATAAATTTTTTACCTTTTGGTCCACCAAACTGATCGGCATAACCATCTGTAAAAGCATATACCACATCACCCTTTTGTAAAGCCACTGTTTGCAAAGTAAACGGCACATCTTCTTTAGGTGATTTTCCGACAGGCATTTTATCTGCCTTAAATTCCATAAACTCTCCCTGGCGATAAATCCATAAAGGATTATTAGCACAAGAAAACGTCAACTGCATTGAAATAAAATCATACTTACACAATACCAGATCCATTCCATCCTTACCTTCTGCTTCATTAGAACCTTCTGGATTTAACGCTTCAATAATAGCAGATCGCAGGGCATTTAAAATTAAATCGGGCTGCGTAATTTTTTGTTCAATCACTATTTCATTCAAATAATTAATACCGAGCAAACTCATAAAAGCGCCCGGCACACCATGCCCTGTGCAATCAGCCGTAACGATGATGAAGCTGTTGTCTATTTCTACTGCCCAATAAAAATCACCGCTCACAATTGCTTTCGGTTTATTCAAAATAAAAAAATCGTTTAAATATTTCGAAATGTATTTATCGGACGTTAATAGCACTCGCTGAATGCGTCGTGCATAATTAATACTATCAGTGATTTCTTTGTTTTTGATTTCAATCAAACTTTTTTGATTACTGATCTCGATATTAGTTTGCTCTAATTCCTGATGCGATTTTTTCTTTAAACGAAACCGATTATATAATACGCCCGATAAAATAACAACTCCCAATAAACTGATGAGTGTCGCGAATAAAATTACTTTCCGTTTATCGGCCTCTAAACCTTGATTAACGGTTCTTTGTGTTAAAAGCTCTATTTCTTTATTTTTCTTTTCAGTTTCATAATTTATTTCCAGATCACGTACTTGTTGATTATTTAACTCATCCGTTAAACTATCTTTGATAACAGAATATTTTTTATGAAACAATAAGGCATTGGTATTATCTTTCTTAAATTCATAACACTGCGATAAACCCAAATAAGCATCACGCATCAACTCTTTGATACCAGCGGGTTCTGCAAAAGCTTTTACTGAATCATAACATTCGATAGCCTTATTATACTCTTTCATTTCGAAGTGTATACTTCCCATGATTAAATTAGCATAGCTCATATTATAACTATTTGGGTGTATTTTCCAATAGGCTATTGCTTTTTGTATATGATCTAAAGCCTCTTGATAATTGCCCGCTTTGGCCGAAATAGACGCTAAATTAATATCTACTCCAGCGATATTATCCTCGTCATGATTAAATTGATGAATCTTTAACGATTTATTATAATACACTTTAGCACTATCAAATTGTTCTGTGTCGGCATATACAGAACCGATGTTATTATAGGTTGCTGCTAACTGTTGAGATAACATGTTGTCAATAAAACAATCCACACTTTTACGGTAAAAACTGAGTGCCTTTTCGTAATCTCTTTTTTTACCAAACAATATACCAACGTTCGAATAGGTTTTACCTAATGCATTTTTGTAATGGTGTGTTTTTTCTAAATCTATTGCTTCATAAAAGAAAGTCAATGCTTTTGAATAATCGCCCATATCCGTATAGATAGAGCCTATGGTACTTGCAGAAATAGCTATACCAAAATCGTATTGAAGTTTTTTTCCTAGATCATACGCTTGTTTAGCATACACCAGGCCTTTATAAGAACTTTCATAACTGATTTCCCAAGCGATAGTTTTAAGTAGCCTCACTTTATTTGTATCTTCCTTAGCTGTTTTTAAAACAACAAAGCAAGAATCTAAATTCACTGATTGAGAAAAAACATCACTTGTTGAAAGTGATAATACTAAAGTAATTATAAAGTAAAGATGCTTCAATGTATAATTCAACTGGTGTTATTTTTTCAATTCAACTTCAAATCCTTTTTTCTTCCAATCATCAAAACCCTTAGCTAAATTTACCACATGTGTAAACCCCTGTGTTTTCATTAACTCTGCGCAATCGCCACTACGACCTCCGCCTGCACAATACACTAAATACGTTTTTTTCTTATCTAACCGAGAAATAATTGTTTCTGAATTCGTTCCTAAAAAATCGATTTGTGTCGCTCCTTTTATGAATCCTTTCGCTTTCAATTCATCATCCGTTCGTAAATCAATTAAGATCGACTTTTTCTCGTCAATTAGTTTTTTAAACGTGGCCGCATCCACATTTTCCTTTTTAGTTTGTGCACTACACAAAGTGGTAATCATCAAGGCGCAAATATGTAATAATTGTTTTCATATATGATTTGTTATTAATTTTTATTATCCAATTAACTTAGCTATTCCGAAAGCCGCACCTGCAGCTAATAATCCAATGAATGTTACTTTTAGCGCACCATAAATTGGTGGCTGACCAGTGACCTTACTTTTAAAATACCCAAATACAAACAAACATATCGTTGTGATAATTGTCGATAAAATCAAACCATCCGTTGGTTTATCCGTAAAAAAATAAGCTGTTAAGGGTAATAATCCTCCAACGATGTAAGAAGTCCCTATAGTTAAAGCACTGTTGCGAGCACGCTTAGGATGTGGCTCTTCCAAGCCTAACTCAAACTTCATCATAAAATCCACCCACTTTTTTTTATCTTTAGAAAGCTCCACAGCAATTAATTGCTGGTGTTCCGGGCTTAAGCCATATTCGGCAAACACCTCTTTTACTTCATCAATTTCTTTTTGAGGATATAACTCAACTTCTTCGTATTCTCTTTTTAATTCATGCTCGTAATGATGTTGTTCCGTTACACCTGCTAAATAGCCACCTAAGCCCATAGCAATACTTCCAGCCACAATTTCAGCAATACCAGCTGTAATAACAATTGCATTGCTATCCACTGCTCCGCTTAATCCAGCCGCTAATGCAAAGGGTACAGTTAATCCATCACTCATACCAATAACGATATCCGTAATAAATTCCGAGCTTTTTAAATGTTGTTCCATAGTTATTTTAATAGCTCTAAATGTACAATTTTTGCTTTAAATTATATACATCATTTTACTCCTCAGATTTGTTCTTAAGTTTCATTAATAATGTATAGGCTCCCTTTGTAACAATAGATTTTTGTGATATTTTTTCTCCATTCACTATTTCAATAAACCCATTTTCTTTACTGCCTGTTTTTACTTCCATTAAGATGTATGTTTTTTCTTTTTCAGTTACAAATACATATTCTTTTCCTTCAAAACTAACAATGGCTTCTTCAGGCAACGTTAACACATGGTTACTTTTTACTTCTATATCTGCATTCATGTACATCCCTGGCAATAAGGTTTTATCGTAATCCAAAAAATGACAGTGTACTTCTGCTGTTCTTTCTGGAGTAAGATCCTGGCTGATCAAAATAATCTCACAAGGATGTTTTTTATCCGATTGATTATTGTACGCCATTACTTTTTGACCAATCGCTAATTTTTCTAAATCTTTTTCAAAAACTTTAATATTCAAATGTATATCTGATGTGTTTACCAATTCAAAAAGTATATCTGCCGGATTTACATACTTTCCAATATTGACGTTAACCTTTGATACAAAGCCATCTATAGGCGAATAAATATTAACGGCTTTCGATAAGGTATTTTCTGATAAGGATTGCGGATTGATATTAATCAATTTTAATTTTTCAGATAAAGCACTCAACGCAATTTTTTGCGTATTATAATCCATTTGAGCTTGCTGAAAAACCTTATCACTCGTGGCTTTGCTTTGATTCAATTCTTTTTGTCTGTTATACTCTGCTTCTGCAAATACAACTTTTGATTTAGCGGTTAAATATTCTTGTTGCAATTGTATGTATTGCAGATCTTCCATCGTTGCAATCACTTCGCCTTTTCCAACATGCATACCTGGTAACAGTTTAGTTGTTTTAAGGTATCCGCCCAAAGGCATACTTACCGAAACCATATTTTGTGGCGGCACATCAATTTTTCCATTGACTTTAATGATGGACGAAATATTTCGTTCTTCTAATTTACCTATTTGAAGTTGGGAGTTTTTCAATTGAGCATCTGTTAAGGTAATAACTGTTTCTTTTACAACTGCATTGTCTGTTGTTTGTTCAGTTGTTTGCTTTGATCCACAGGCATAAAGCAATACGAAAGATGATAGAATGATGATATATTTCATGTGATTATAATTTAGACGTTAAATAATTAAGTTGAATAATGCTTTCGTTTAATGCTTTGATGGCGTCAATGTAATTGCTCTTGATATTGATTGCTTGATTGGTAAGCATCACCCAATCTAAATAATTAATATCTCCATCAACAAATTGTTTGTTGGCAGTTTCGTTAATTAAGGTTGCATTTTTCAAAGCAGTTTGTTCAAAGTAAGCAATCGTTTTTACATAATTTTGGTATTGAGAATAAGCAGATTGGTATTGCTTTTCGATCATTTGTTTTTCTTGTAAATAATTACTCTCTGCTATATGCTGATACATTTTAGATGCAGATATTCTCGCTTTTTGCGCGCCAAAAAACAAGGGAATTCCTACGCCAACTTGTGCCGATTGAAAACGATTAGACCCATTATATAACATATTATCTGCGCCAGTTCCCCTCATCGTCATGTTATAATAGCCAACATTAATATCAGGCAATAATTTAGATTTTTCTAACTGAGTATTAGCAATACTAATTTGTTTTTGCTGTTGCATTAATTTCAATAAAGGGTGATCCTTAATTAAGTTACTATCAGTAGCCGAATAATTCGTGATTTTAAAATTGATCTCTTCGGGCTTGTAGCTTACTTGTGTATTCAGCAACAATTGAAATTGAATATTAATACTTTCTTTTTCTTGTTGCAATTGCTTTAATTGAAGTTCTATATTGCCGCGTTGCATTTCTGCTGTCGTTTTTTCTAAAATATTACTTTCTCCTTTTGTAAAACGCAATTCCGTTTTCTTTAAAAATTCAGCATAAATTGTATCGCTCTTGAAGAGTAATTTTTCTTTTTCTCTCAAATAAAGCAACGTATAAAATGTTTGCGTCACTACTTTTTTCAACTCTACTTCTTTCATAGAAACGCCTAATACAGTCGTTTTCCACTCTTCCGTCAGTAAATTCTTTTGTTTTACATACACTGTCGGGAAATTAAATGATTGAGAAACACCAAAACGATTATCCGAATAAATACTATTAATTTGTCCGTACTCACCTAACACATTAGTCAACGGAATATTAGTAGCTGTTTTAATTAATTTTTGTTTGTATTCTGATCGTTGCTTTTCCGTTTTCAATTGCAAGTTATTTTTCAAAGCAGTGTCAATCGCTGTTTTTAAATTGATCGTCGATTGCGAATATGTTTGCCCGCAGATAACGCAAATCAACGCAGACAGTATAATCGCAGTATATTTATTTCTTTTCATTTTAATTAATATTATCATTTATAAAATAGTTTTTGTAATAACAATCAGCGAACATCAGCGCAATCAGCGGGACTTAGATTTAGACTCAAACAACATATATAAAATCGGCAACACAAAAAGTGTCAACAATGTTGCAATCATCAAGCCTCCAATCACCACCGTAGCAAGCGGTCGCTGAACTTCGGCGCCAGCACCATTACTTAAAGCCATCGGTAAAAAACCTAATGACGCTACAAAGGCTGTCATCATTACGGGACGCAAACGCAACTTAGTTCCCTCTAATACTATTTGTTTTAAATCCGTCATACCAGTCGTTTTGAGTCGGTTAAACTCTGCAATTAATACGATGCCATTTAACACCGCCACACCAAACAACGCAATGAATCCTACGCCAGCACTAATACTAAAAGGCATGCCGCGTAATGCTAAAAAGAAAATACCACCAATGGCGGAAAGCGGAATCGCTGAATAAATTAATAATCCTTGCCTTGCTGAATTGAATGCAAAGAATAATAAAATAAAAATAAGTATCAATGATACAGGAACCGCGATCATCAAACGTTGTTTAGCAGCATTCAAGTTTTCGAAAGCTCCGCCATACGTGACGTAATAGCCTGTAGGGAACTTTATTTGAGCATCTACTTTTTCTTGTAATTCATTGACTATGCTTTGCACATCTCTACCTCTCACATTAAAACCTATAATAATTCTTCGCTTAGCATCTTC
>JANYGR010000305.1 GCA_025359355.1 Bacteroidota bacterium
AAAAAGAGGACATGAAATGTTGATACTCGATCACATGAAATGTGTTTTAGTAATAGAGCAAGGCAGACCACATATTTATTTTAATGGTAAAGAAGTAACTGATGTAAATGCCGTCATTCCTCGTATTGGGGCAAGTGCTACATTTTACGGAACTGCTGTTGTAAGGCAGTTTGAAATGATGAAAATATTTACTGCCGTTGAATCGCAAGCCTTAGTTCGCTCTCGCGATAAATTAAGAAGCTTACAAATATTGGCTCGCGCAGGTTTAGGAATTCCAAAAACGGCGTTTGCAAGTTCGCCTAACGATAGAGATATTGATAGTGTGATTGAGGCAATTGGCGGAGCGCCCTGTGTTGTCAAGCTTTTAGAAGGAACGCAAGGTATAGGAGTTATTTTAGCAGAAAATCAAAAAGCAGCGAAGTCTGTAATCGAAGCATTCTTGAAATTAGAAGCAAATATGTTAGTGCAAGAATTTATTAAAGAATCTAAAGGTGCTGATTTAAGAGTGTTTATAGTTGATGGACAAATAGTAGGTGCTATGAAACGTCAAGCAAAGGAAGGTGAATTTAGAAGTAACTTACACCGCGGTGGCACGGCATCTCTTATTAACTTAACGCCTGAAGAAAGAGCAACCGCTATTAAGGCTTGTAAAAAATTAGGATTAGGAATAGCTGGCGTAGATTTATTGCAATCTGATAGAGGCCCTTTAGTAATGGAAGTGAATTCTTCGCCTGGATTAGAAGGCATAGAAGGCGCAACTGGCGTTGATATTGCCGGTAAAATCATTGAGTATATCGAAAGAAATGAGTTTAATAAGCCAGGCGAGTAATGAAAGATTTCGTTATAAATTCTCAAGTAATAAGTCCGGGCGAATGCAAACAAATTGTGTTAAACTCTTACGAATTACATACGAAGACAAAAATAGAAATTCCTGTATTTGTATTTAGAAGTAAAAAAACAGGGCCAACGCTGCTTCTATCAGCTGGTATGCATGGCGAAGAAACAAATGGTATAGAAATTATTCGGAAAATTATTACGCGCGATGAAATCAAAAAATTAAATTGCGGAAGCGTCATCGCTATTCCCGTTATCAATAGTGTGTCGTTTTTGTTTGGTAGCAGGGATTTGCCAGATGGTAGAGATTTGAACCGTTGTTTCCCTGGCAAAAAAAATGGATCTTTTGGAAGTCGTATTGCTTATGATATCATGCAAGACATTATTCCGTTAATAGATTTTGGTGTTGATTTTCATACAGGGGGTGCTAAAATAAACAATACGCCACAAATACGTTGTGTATTTGAATTTGCAGATAATGTTTCGTTAGCCAAAAAATTTTCACCACCAATTATCATTGATAGTCCATACCGCGAAGGCACTTTCCGAAAAGAAGCTGCGAAGAAAGGAAAGCCTATTTTAGTGTATGAAGGCGGTGAAAGTATGCGCTTTGATTATACAGCTATCAACGAGGGTGTTAATGGTTGTTTGCGATTACTCAAAAATTATAAAATGATTGATATCGATGCTCCAAATAATCATTCCGTTAAAATAAAAAAGGATACTTGGGTAAGAGCCAATGCCAGTGGGCTTTTCCACATGAATGCTTCAAACGGTGCATACGTAGAAAAGGGAGATCTGCTGGGTGTTATTTGTAATCCTTTTGGTGGCATCGAACACCAAATTCGTGCTTCAGTAGATGGCTATATTGTTGGCGTTAATAATCAACCAGTGGTTAATCAAGGTGATGCACTTATCCATATAGGAATGGAGTAGGATTTATTAACAGCTGATGTATCAATAAATCAGCATTTTTTTAATCCATTTTACTTAAACAATTTAGTATTAACTATTAAGACTACCATTTTACTGAGTTATTATCATAAATAACCTATTAAAAAATTGTTACTAAATCAGATTTGACTTGTAAATTGCATTAAATTGTAAATGATGATTTCCTTCTTAAGATCTATAGTCGTATTAATTTCTTTAATTTTTTTATCTAATAAAAGTTACGCTCAGGTAGATTGTAATAATTCAGCCCCATTTTGTGCTAATCAAGGTGCTGTCACCTTCCCAGCAAGTACCAATACTTCAGCAGCAGCGGGTCCGGATTATGGTTGTTTATTTTCGCAACCCAATCCAGCTTGGTATTATTTTCAAGTATCTACAAGTGGTAGTATTGTTATTGATATTGCGGGTACTGGTGGCGGTGATGTTGATTTTATTTGTTGGGGTCCCTTTACCTCACCTACAGGCGGTTGCGGAAATTTAGTTGCAGGTAATACTGTTGATTGTAGTTATTCATCTAGTCCTACCGAAACGTGTACAATAGCCAATGCTATTACTGGCGAATATTATATGTTATTATTGACAAATTTTTCTGGAATGGCTCAAAACATTTCGTTTAGTCAATCTACCGGAACTGGTAATACTAACTGTGGCTTGCTATCGAGCGGTGTTAATAGCCAAACAATCTGTCCAAATAAAACAGCGACTTTAACTGCTAATTCGAACTTGACAAGCCCAACGTATGTCTGGAATCCTGGAGGAGCAACCACAGCAACAATCAATGTCAGTCCAGCATCAACAACTATTTATACTGTAACCATTTCAGGTATTAATCCAGCAACTAGCACAGCTACAACTATTGTAAATACAGGAACTGTAACAGTATTAACAACTCCCACAATCGCTTTATCAAGCAATGGCATGGTTTGTCCAGGATCCGCTATTAATTTAACTGCTTCGCCTAGTTTTACTAATTACGCATGGTCAGGACCTCCAGCATACACTCAAACCACAAGTGTTGGTTCAGTATCTATTGCCAATGCCGCTAACGCAATGGCTGGTACTTATTCAGTTTTGGCCACTTCCATTCAGGGTTGCACAGCAACAGCAACAGGAACAGTTGGAGTAGTTACAACTTCTAGTGTTACTACAACGCCAACCTTTACGGTTTGCCAGGGAGGGGATGTGTATTTAACGGCTAGTGCAGCGGGTGCTTCAAGTTATAGTTGGTCTGGGCCTAGTGCATATACTTCAGCCGTTCAAAATCCAACCATTACTTCTATATTATTAAATCAAGCTGGAACATATTCAGTAATTGCTAGTTTTGTGTCAGGAGCTACTACTTGTACCCAAATAGCTACAAGTACTATTACTATAATTCCTGCTTCTCCAGCGGCACTTAATCCAATTCCTACGGTTTGTAATAATGGAGACATCGCTTTATCTGCTCCAAATGGAGGTAACGCTTATGCATGGTCTGGGCCGAATGCTTTTGTGTCAGCTGTCCAAAATCCTACTGTTACCAATGCTTCACCAATTGATCAGGGTATATATACTGTTGTTATTACAACGAATGGTTGTGTCAATACAGGTACTGTTTTAGTTAACGTATATAACCCCTTAAATTTCGCAACTACTCCGTCAGATATTGCTATTTGTCAAGGACTCACGGGGTCATTTAGTTCGAGTGGAATTGGAGGAAGTGGAAGTTTAAATTACACTTGGAATCCAGCAACAGATTTATCATCTCCAAATGCTTCAACAACTTCGGTTACAGGTAATACAACAACAACATATACGCTTACTTTATCCGACGCTAATTGTCCTGTTACTTTAACTCCAACAACAGTTGTTACCGTAACAGTTAATCCGAAACCGGTTATTACATTTAGCAGTAGTAATGCTAGAGGTTGTGAGCCATTTTGTACTGATTTAATTAGTTCAAGTATTCCAACATCTGCTAATTGTGTGTGGAAATTTACAGGTAACTTAGGATTGAATTCTTGTACTACACCTACATTTTGTTTTTCGAATCATGGAACCTATTCTGCTTCTTTAACGGTTACTGACATTAATGGTTGTATAGATTCGATTAGCCAAAATGCGTTTATTACAGTCGATCCAAAACCTATTCCCAATTTTGACTGGACAGAAGCTAACCCTACTATTATCTCTAATGAAGTTAAATTTACAGATAGATCTACTATTGGTTTACCAATGACTAGTTGGAAATGGAGTTTTGGTGATAATTATATACCACTTGGAACAGATACATCGACCAGTCAAAATCCAATACATATTTATAATAATGTGGATACATATTTAGCATCGTTGAAAGTGACTAATAGCTTTGGTTGTATAGATAGTATTACCAAACTAGTGAAAATTGAAGACGAATTTGCAATTTATATTCCTAACGCATTTAGTCCAATAAACGTTGATGGTAAAAATGATGTGTTTAAAGTTGCAGGTATGGGCTTTTTATCCGATAGTTTTGAAATGACAATTTATGATAGATGGGGAACTTTAATTTATAAAACAAATGATGTTACCAAAGGCTGGGATGGAACTGTTAAAGGCTCTATAATTGCTAAAGAAGATGTGTATGTATATAAAATAAAATTGAAAGACTACAAATTAAGAAGTAAAGAATACGTCGGTCATATCACACTTTTGTAATATCTTTTAAAACTTTTAATAAGTATAAAAAATCCTTTCTGAGTTTATAGAAAGGATTTTTTAATTTAGAACCTGTTATTAGTAAATAAGATGAAACAATACCACGAATTAATGCACCATGTATTAGCACATGGCGCAAAAAAAGAAGATAGAACAGGAACAGGAACCATTAGTGTATTTGGCTATCAAATGCGCTATAATTTAGCGGAAGGCTTTCCTTTAGTAACTACTAAAAAATGTCATACTAAATCTATCATTCATGAGTTATTATGGTTTTTAAAAGGCGATACAAATATTAAATATTTGAAAGATAACGGTGTTCGTATTTGGGATGAATGGGCAGATGCTGAAGGTAACCTTGGACCCGTTTATGGCTATCAATGGCGTAATTGGCCAACACCCGATGGAAAACATATCGATCAAATTACACAAGTAATTGATATGATAAAAAATAATCCTGATTCGCGTCGTTTAATTGTAAGTGCGTGGAATGTAGCTGATATCAATCAAATGAAGCTTCCGCCTTGCCATGCTTTTTTTCAATTTTATGTAGCTGATGGAAAATTAAGTTGTCAATTATACCAACGTAGTGCGGATATATTTTTAGGCGTGCCATTTAATATTGCTTCTTATGCCTTATTAATGATGATGGTAGCGCAGGTATGCAATCTTCAATTGGGCGATTTTATTCATACTCTGGGCGATGCGCATCTTTATTCAAATCATATTGAGCAAGCTAATCTTCAGTTATCACGAGAGCTAAGACCTTTACCAACCATGAAAATTAATCCGAATGTAACGTCAATTTTCGATTTTACGATTGATGATTTTACGTTAGAAAATTACAATCCGCATCCACATATTAAAGCCGATGTGGCTGTTTAACAAAGACTTCTATATCAAAAAATAACGTAACTTTACACGATAAAAAATAATACAATGAGCGATATAAAAACAGTTTTAGAAAGTGCAAAAAGCCAAATGGAAAAAACCATTGCGCATTTAGAAGTTGAATTAGCAAAGGTTAGAGCAGGAAAAGCAAATCCTTCGATGTTGGATAATATAATGGTAGATTATTATGGTTCTAAGGTAACGTTAAGTAATACAGCCAGTGTTAATACACAAGATTCTCGTACTATAATTGTTCAACCTTGGGAAAAAGCTATGTTAATGCCTATCGAGAAGGCTATACAAGCTGCTAATTTAGGATTCAATCCTCAAAATGATGGCGTGCTTATTCGTATTATCGTTCCGCCTTTGACAGAAGATCGTCGTAAAGACTTAGTGAAAACAGCTAAATCAATTGCAGAAGATGCTAAAGTTGGTGTCAGAAATATTCGTAAAGAAGCTATGGAAAGCGTGAAAGCTCTTCAAAAAACGGGCACTCCAGAAGATGAGGTAAAAAGTGCTGAAACAAAAATCCAATCTACTACTGATGAATTTGTTGTGAAATGCGATAAGCATTTAGAGCAAAAGGAAAAGGAAATTATTACAATCTAATATTCAAAAATTCTTTAGTTGACATAGGCACTTTAGATAAATTACATAACTTGTATATTATCTAAGGTGTCTTTTGTGTAAAAGAAATTAATGAAATTGAATACGGAAAAATGCGGAAGTGAATTGCTATTTCTAGTTGATTTTACAACCTTTTCGGGAGCAATTAGTTTTGTTTTTTCTTGAATAGTAACGGTAGTTGTTTTTACTATTTGTGGATGTTTCACACAATCTTTAGTGCTTGGTTGTTGTTTGGCACTCATTGTTAATATGCAACCAAATACGAACGTGTAAATAAATACTAAAGTCTTCATGGTATGATTTTATACTATAAAAATAAACTATTTTAGGTAATAACCAAAATATTTATAACAGCTTCTTAAGTTGATCTCCGCTCCGCTAATCCCGATAGCTATCGGGATGTAATGTTGCAGCACTTTATAATATATATCATCATTCAATTTTTTCTTTTGTAGCTATCTATTATTTTTAAATGTCTTGATATATTTTATTTGACCACTTGATTTATAGTATGTCCATTTGCCAACCTTAACGCCATTTTTATAATCGCCTTCATATATTATTTGGCCGATTTTGTAACCACTTTTTTTATCATTATAATCAGTAAAATATTTAACCCAATGATATTCTTTTTTACCATCAAATTTTCTGTTGTCATAAGTGTCGAACTTCCATGAATTGCCTAAACTATCTCGAAGCCAAACTATACTACTGAAATCCGAGGAGCCTGGTTTAAGATAAACAACAATATTTATAGTATCTTTAGTTTTTATTATAATTTTTGCCGTGTCAGTAATAAAACCTGGATAATAAGACATTAAAAGAAAAGTGTCCATTTTTAATTTTGCATAAAAGAGACCATTTACGTCAGTAACTGCGCATGTTGCGAACGTTTTGCGATTAAATATTTTAGTATAACAGAAAGCAACTCCTTCGTTTCTTGTTGTGTCATTCACAGTGCATTTAATTGTCTGAGAGAAAATACTTGGCCCTGAAATGGCAATTATAAATATTATTTTTAAAAGTCTATCCATTTTTTCGTCTATGGGTCGCGCCTGACTCCACAGCTCCCGGTAGCTATCGGGATGCAAAGCTGCGACAATTACAGTTGTAGTATTAGTTATATATTATACATTAGCTATTATTGTATATAAAGTTAATGAATCGAGGCAACAAACAAAATATAAAACAGCTTCTTAATTAAAATTACTCTAGCCTATTTTTCGCCACGATTCTTTGGTTTTACTCTGTTTATCGAGTTGTTGAACCAGTATTTGATTTTCGGGTTTTAAAAGTTGTTGATCTTCGTTTAAAATAGTTTGCGCTGAAGTTCTTGCTAATTGAAGGATTTGTCCATCTAGCGCCAAGTCGGCTATTTTTAAATCTAAAATTCCGCTTTGTTGCGTTCCGTCTAAATCGCCTGGCCCACGTAGTTTGAGATCTACTTCACTAATTTCAAATCCATCGTTTGTGCGCACCATCGTTTCCATTCGCAGTTTACTATCAGCGCCTAACTTATAGGAAGTCATTAAAACACAATAAGATTTATCAGCGCCTCTACCAACTCTGCCACGCAACTGATGGAGTTGCGATAGTCCAAAACGCTCAGCACTTTCAATCACCATCACAGATGCATTTGGAATATTAACGCCTACTTCAATAACCGTTGTTGCTACCATAATTTGAGTTTCGCGTTTAATAAAGCGTTGCATTTCAAATTCTTTTTCAGCAGATTTTAATTTACCATGCACAATACTAATTTGATATTGAGGTGGCGGAAAGTCATCCAACAGGGCATCGTAGCCATTTTGTAAATTTTGAAAATCTAATTTTTCACTTTCCTGAATAAGTGGATACACAATATACACTTGTCGGCCCAAGGCGATTTCCTGTTTCATAAAACCAATTAATCGCAAACGCTGACTTTCCATAAAGTGCATGGTAGTAATGGGTTTACGGCCTGGCGGTAATTCATCAATCACAGAGGTGTCTAAATCGCCATATAAGGTCATTGCTAAAGTGCGTGGAATGGGCGTTGCCGTCATAATTAATATATGAGGCGGCTGTATATTTTTTTTGTGAAGCTTAGCGCGTTGCGCAACACCAAAGCGATGTTGTTCATCAATAACAACCAACCCTAAATTTTTAAACACAACTACATCTTCAATTAAGGCATGTGTACCAATTAAAATATGAATGTCGCCTGTTTCTAATTGTTGGTGTAATAGGCGTCTTTCCCTTGTTTTAGTGGACCCTGTGAGTAAAGCAACTTTTATTCCGATGGGTTCCAATAAGTGGTGTATAGTTGTAAAATGTTGCTTGGCTAAAATTTCGGTTGGCGCCATTAAGCAGGATTGAAAACCATTATCGCAAGCTAATAACATAGAGAGTAAAGCCACTAACGTTTTGCCGCTACCCACATCGCCTTGCACTAAGCGATTCATTTGTTTGCCAGAACCCATATCTATTCTGATTTCTTTAACTACACGCTTTTGCGCAGAGGTTAATTCAAACGGAAGATGGTGATTGTAGAAATTTGTAAATATTTCTCCAACTTTAGAAAACACAAAGCCTCTAACCGTTAGTGTTCGAATAGACTGATTACGTAAAAGTTTGAGTTGTAAAAAAAACAGCTCTTCAAATTTTAAGCGATAGCGGGCTTTATCTAATAATTCTTTTGAATCAGGAAAATGAATTTGCCTCATTGATTCGCATCGAGAAAGAAAATGAAAGTCTTGAATGACTGATGTAACAAGCGTTTCAGGGATAGATTGCTCAGTTAGTAAGCTGTGTAAATTTCGCTGAGCCCTTCTTATGCCATCACTATCTAAACTTTTAAATTTTAATTTTTCGGTGCTGTGGTATACTGATTGAAAAGCCGATTGATTAGCTAAAACCAATTCGTTCACAATTTCTATATCAGGATGCGCCATATTAAACCGTCCATTAAACGATGTGGCTTTGCCATACACTATGTATTCGTTATTGGCTTTTAGTTTTTCGTACATCCATTTATAACCCTGAAACCACACTAATTCCAATACACCGGAGGCATCTTTAAATTTAGCGACTAACCGTTTGGTTCGTTTATCGCCTATAATTTCTAATTCAATAATATGCCCACGCAACTGATAATAAGCGGAATCTTCCGTTACCTCTCTCACGCTCTGAAACTGTGTTTTATCAACGTATCTGAAAGGATAATGCGTAAGAAATTGCTGATAAGTGTATATCGATAATTCTTTTTGTAATGCTTCAGCACGTTGTGGCCCAATACCTTTGAGGTATTCAATAGGATAATCTAATAAAGAAGTATATGGATGCTGATTCACTCTTGTAAAATTACAATTCATTGGGCGCTTATACAATTTATGAGCTGTGATTTATAAACACTCCGTTCTAAATAAAAACTAATTAGTCGCTTTTTAAAACTATTTAACGTGCAAAGCAGATTGTATTTTAAGAAATTGTTGAATAAAACAAGAGCGTAGGATTGTCAAAAATGCGAGCAGACTAGAGGTGAAACGAGAATTCAAGATTTTAGTGTAGCGATAGCGGAACGTGAAAATCTTAGAATTCCGTGAGGAGCGTGGAGCATATTTTTGACTTGATTTTTGTTTCTTTTTGATCAAGCAAAAAGAAAATAAAAAAATATTCCACTAAATGTATATTGTAGCTTGATTTATAAACACTCCATTCTAAATAAATATAAAAACCAACTTACATTCTAACTACAGAACTCCTTACTTTTATCAAGTAATTCATCATTTACCAAGTGTTTAAAAAAGTAGGTCTCATCATATTTATTCTGTGTCGTTTAACAGTAAACGCGCAGTTTTTAGATACCATAAAATCAATCACTCATAAAAGACCCGTAATTGACGCTCGAATAGAAACACGGAATTCTTTTTTTGAAAATGGAAGAGCGAAAGTAACGGGAGTAAGGTTAGGATTAATTTTCCAGAAAAAATTAAGAGTAGGAGTCGGTTATAGTTGGTTGAGTTCCGATGTTTACCAAAAAAAAGCAATTACTAATTATTTAGGAAACAAAGACTCAGCTAATAATTATTTGAAATTTGGATACATTGCTTTTTATACTGATTTCGTATTTTATAAAACAAAACGCTGGCAAGTGAGTGTTCCATTGCAATGGGGCGCTGGCCTTACTTGGTTTACATATAATAATGGCCTTCAAGATATAGCATCTTCAAAAGATTATCTGTTATTATACGAGCCAGGAATTTCAGTACAATTTAAAATTTTCAGATGGTGTGGTTTAGGTACTGATATAGCATATCGATTCACTTTACAGAACAATCGAGAGCTTCGTAATAAGTTAAATTCGCCAACGTATGGATTTAAATTTTTAATATGGTTTGATCAGTTGTATTATTTAGGATTCCCAAAATCTAAACTCACTAAAAAATACGGTCCTTCTGATTGGTAGTGTTTATTAGTATTTACAAGCAAGATAATAGTATTGAAATAAAATTTCAATACTATTTACCAGTAATTTTTTTGCGATGTAATTTACCCCAACAGCCTAATTCAGAAATTACTCTTTCAAGCGATTTTCCATGGGGTGTGATTGAATACTCTACGATAGGTGGGAAATCATCATAAACTGTTCGTTTGATTAATAGATTCAATTCTAATTCCTTTAATTCTTTAGATAACATTTTATCGGTAATACCATTTATTTGAGCACTCATTTCTTTAAATCGTTTGTTGCCAAAGGATAATGAAATAATAATGGGGATTTTCCATTTTCCACTTAAAATATCTAAGGCATCTCTAACAGGAAGCAACATGGCTGTACATTCCGACGGTTTGTGTTCAGGAGTTTTTACTGTTTTTGTCATTGATTATATCACTTTCATAAAGGATAGCACTATACAATAGTATAGTGCTATCAAATAGATAGCAAATATAAGTAAGTTTGTATCGAAAAACAATAACCTCTTAAAAAAAATATTATGAACTTAATAGAAAAATTAAATTGGCGTTACGCCACGAAACGAATGAATGGTCAGGTAGTGCCAAACTCTAGCCTTAATACTATATTAGAAGCGATGCAATTAGCACCTTCCTCTATGGGCTTACAACCTTTTACCTTTATCGTAATTAGTAATAAAGAATTACTTCAAAAAATACATGCGCAAGCTTGTCAGCAACCACAAATTTTAGAAGCATCGCATGTTATTGTATTAGCAGCTTGGAAAAGCATTAGCGAAAAACACATTAATGATTATATCCAAAATATTGCGGATACAAGAGGAGCAACATTGGAAAGTTTAGAAGGATTTAAAAATATGCTTTTACCTATGACTAAACGCACCGATGAAGAAAACAATAATTGGGCGGCTCGTCAAGCATATATCGCCTTAGGCTTTGGGCTAGTTGCTGCGGCTAACGAAGGCGTTGATGCTACACCAATGGAAGGTTTTAATCCGGCAGCGATGGATGAATTGTTAGGATTAAAAGAAAAGAACTTAGGAAGTGTAGCTGTAATGCCATTAGGGTTTAGAAATCCTGAAAGTGACTATTTAGTAAACGCCAAAAAAGTGAGAAGAGATAAAAAAGATTTATTCATAATAATGGATTAATTAAATAGAGAAACTATGCGAAAAAATAAAATTATTTATTGGACAAGCACAGGCATCCTATCAGCTATGATGTTGTTTAGCGCTATGGGCTATTTTACAAACGAGGACATGAAAAATGCATTTTCTCATTTGGGATTCCCGAATTATTTTAGAATAGAATTAGGCGCTGCAAAAGCTATTGGGGCATTAGTATTATTAATTCCAATGATTCCTGTTAAGTTAAAAGAGTTTGCTTATGCTGGCTTTTGTATTGTGTTTATATCAGCTATTATTGCACATTTAGCAAGCGGAGATGCAGTATCGGTTGTAATTGCACCTGTAGTTATGTTAGGTATTTTATCGGTATCGTACATATACTACTCAAAAAAATAGCATAGGATTAATATAATATATAGAAATTATTACAATTATTTTAGCATCTAGTTATCAAGTACTTAGATTAATTCCGTAAAATAATTTCTTTTTTTTGTATTAGGTTAAATCCAAATTTTCATTGGTATCGTAAATAGTTTTAATAAACCCAAACGAGTATAACTTAAAAACAATGAAAATGAAAAAAAGACAATTACTTTCAAGTGCGCTATTTGCAATGCTTTTCGCATTCAATGCTAACGCAAACCATCTAAAAGATAATCTTTTAGTTACGGCTAAATTAAATGGAACGCAAGAGGTTCCATCTGTTACTACAAATGCCCAAGGTGTTGGTAGTTTTATGATTAATGCAACGAGAGATACAGTTTGTATTAACATTAGTGTTACTGGATTAAGTGGTGCTATCACAGGTATTCACATACATGATGGAGCTGCGGGCATTAATGGAGGGGTTTTTAAAGACTTAACACCTTTCGTTTCAGGAAATAGAATTACTGCAAAACTTACAGGTGCTGATGCTTCTGCTTCCAATATATCAAAGTTTCTAAGTGGTAAATTTTATGTAAATGTACACACAGTGGCTAATCCAAACGGTGAGATTAGAGGTCAGTTATATCTTGAAACTGATTGGAGTTATTCGGTCATGATGAATGGAAGTCAAGAAACACCTTCTGTTACAACGACGGCTTATGGTGTAGGTGTATTTAATTTATCTAAAGATTTGTCAAAAATTAAATTTAATATCATAACACAAGGATTAAATGGAATGACTTCTGGTGCTCATTTACATTATGGTGCATCTGGAGTATCTGGAGGTGTAGCAGTTGATTTATCTTCTAATGTGAATGGAAATGTTATTTCTGGAACTATTGCTAACCCTTCTACTATGTTAATTGATAGTATGATGGCTGGTAGAATCTATTTAAATGTACATAATTCTGCAAATGCTGGTGGTGAAATTAGAGGGCAATTAATGAATTCTAAACAGTACTTGTATTTTGATGCATCAATTGATGGTTCTCAAGAAGTGCCATCAATTACGAATATGGCGAAAGGATCTGCTACTATTAAAATTAATACTACATATGATACATTATGGTATGATGTTGCTATAGACGGTTTAAGTGGAGCAATTACAGGAGCACATTTTCATAATGCAATGAAAGGTGTTAATGGTGGAGTAGAATTTGATATGTCGCCAGATATTATGGGTAATCGTGTAATGGGTAAAATTACTGGAGCTACACTAACTACAACACTTATTAATAAATTTTTAAGAGGTGAAATTTATGTTAATTTTCATACTGCAGCAAATCCTGGTGGAGAAGTTCGTGGACAGGTATATCGTTTAGTGCGAGAAGGCTACACTTATTCAATGAATGGTATGCAAGAAACACCAATGGTTACTACTTCAGCAATGGGTTCGGGAATAGTTTCTATCGACCGTGACCAAGATAATGCACACTATATGTTTGTTGCAAGTGGATTAACTTCAGCAGGTGCTCATTTTCACAAAGGGATTATGGGACAATCAGGTGGAGTACTTTATGATTTATCATCTTATTATATGAATAATGGCGCATTCGGTTATTGGAAAAGTTCTGACAGTTCTCCATTTACATTAGCAAATTCACTTCAATTTAGAGGAGATAGCGTGTATGTAAATATTCATACATCAACGAATGCGAACGGAGAAATTAGAGGCCAAGTATTAAATGGTTTCGAATGTTATAATACATCTTCAACTGGTATTGACGAGCATTCTAATATTTCAGGCTTAAGTTTATCACCTAATCCTACAACCGGAAATGTAACAGTTACATTTAATACTACTAATGTAAGTATGACAACTATAGTAGTACTAGATGTTTTAGGTAAAGAAATCTATAATCAAACAATGGATGTTACATCTAATTTAAACCATAAAATTATTGATTTAAGTGCTTTTTCAAACGGTTTATATTTCGTGAAAATAATAAACGGTAATGATCAAGTAATTCAAAAAATTATAAAAAACTAATTTGATAATAAAAATTTAAAAAGGGGCGAATACAAGTAAGTATTCGCCCTTTTTTATTCTAATTGTAGTTTAAATCTGAGATTATGAAAACGTTTAGTCTATTAAGTATGGTTACCAGTTGTTTTTTATTAGCTATTATGTTTAGTTGTAAATATGGGAAAGTAAAAGCCCCTGAAGTATTAATAGTAGTTGATGACAGCTGTGCCACTCATCCGTTATATTTTCAAAAAGTTAACCCAATCATTACTGATGCATGTGCCTTATCAGGCTGTCATGTAACATCAGGGTATAAAGATTTTTCTAGTTATCAATCTCTAAAATCAGAAATAGACACGAAAGGTGTTGCTTATTTTTTATCCAGAATCAGTCCAGGAGGAGGTATGCCTCCATCATATTCGGCTGGTCCAAAAAGTATTTCAGCTTGTGATTATGCTAAAATTAAAATATGGTTAGAATCGGGTTATCCAAATAATTAATAGGTGTAATTATTTTTTTAAAATAATTGATTTCTCTAAATCCAACCGAAGAATTTTATCGTATATGTATTAAACCTTAAAAAAATAATATCATGAAAAAATTAATGTTAGCAGCAGCCTTATTATCTTTCGGCTTGGCAGTGAATGCAAAATCATCTTCTAATGAAGGTCAGTTAAAAACGGTATTTAATGAGCCTACATGGAAAAAATCCGAGACGGGTGCTTGGATGGGTGCAAAAAAAACGTGGTATAAATTGAATCCAAAAGATGCATCAATATGGATGTCTATGGATGGTAAAAAATGGGACGTTGTAAAAGACGGCATGTGGCAAGATAAAGAAGGGAAGTGGCTTAAAATAGTTGATAAAGATCTTAAATGGTCTGCCGATGGTGGAAAAACATGGTCAACTGTACCAGAATGGAAATGGGAAGGCGGTGATGGTAAATGGTATAAATTTGATGCTAGTTGGAATGTATGGGTAGCTTAATTTGATCTGTTTGAATAAACAAAAAAACAGCAAAAATAATGTTTTGCTGTTTTTTTGTTTATGTAATTATTGTATCTTTCGTTTATTATTTTGACGAGTAAACAAACATATCACCAAGACGAATTAATTAGTCTTATCAGAGAACGTAATCAAAAAGCGTTTGCGTATTTGTATGATAATTACTCACAAGCGTTATTCGCTGTTGTAGACTCCATCATTCATAATCAAGAAGAATCAGAGGATGTTTTACAAAATACATTTTTGAAAATTTGGAATAATTTCGATAGTTATGATTCTAGTAAAGGGCGATTATATACATGGATGTTAAATATTGCTAGAAATTTAGCAATTGATAGTACTCGATCCAAGCACGAAAAAATAAAAAATAAAATCCAAGAAGCCACAGATTTCGTATATCATAAAAACAACTTATATACAGAAGATACGTTGCACGAAACTATTGGATTAAAAAAAATGGTGGATAATTTAAAAGAGAATCAGCGAGAAATTATTGATTTAAGTTATTACCAAGGATATACACAGGAGGAGATTTCAAAAAAATTAAATATTCCTTTGGGAACAGTTAAAACTAATGTAAGACAAGCTCTTTTAATATTAAGAAATTTAGTAAAAGAGGATATTAATGTGAGCGAATTGCGTACAAAAAATGAGTAAAGTTGAAGAATATATAAATTCTGGTATACTGGAAATGTATGTTTTAGGAAAGACAAGCCTAGAAGAGACAAACGATGTAAATGAAATGGCTCATTTGTACGAAGAAATTCGTGTTGAAATAGAAGAGATTACTAATACATTATTAGCATACTCTGCAAACACACTGAAAAAACCGAGTGATGGTTTAAGACCCTTTGTCCTAGCGGTGGTTGATTATACGGAACGATTAAAATCGGGAGAAGCAGTCACTGAGATTCCAACGCTTACTCATAACTCTAAAGTAGATGATTTTAAAGCTTGGACAGAGCGATCTGATATGTTCTTGCCAGACGATAGTGGAGATATGTATGCTAAAATAATAGGATTCACGCCTCAAGCTACAACGGCTATTTCATGGGTAAAAACGGCATCTCCATTAGAAATACATGACAATGAATATGAGCGTTTTTTAATACTAGAAGGTACATGTGATGTTAAAATAGAAGATCAAGTACACCATTTGATGGCTGGAGATTATCTTCAGATCCCACTTCATAAAGCACATAGTTTAATAGTTACATCTAATATACCATGTAAATTTATTTTACAAAGAGTAGCAGCCTAGTTGTTTAGTTACTAGTTTAATTTTTGTTGTATTGCATTCACGCAGTTTACGCCGTCCATGGCAGCACTTACGATTCCGCCCGCATAGCCTGCACCTTCAGCACAAGGATATAAATTTTTGAGTTGAATATGTTGTAAGGTTATTTTATCTCTTGGAATGCGAACGGGTGTTGATGTTCGAGATTCTACACCAACGATAATGGCTTCATTGGTAACATATCCCCTCATCTTATTATTAAAGGCTTTAAATCCCTGTTGTAAATTTGATACTATTTGTTTTCCTAATACGTCGCTCATTTGCACAGATGCCACTCCTGGCTGATAAGAGCAATTAATTAATTGTTTGCTTACTTTATTATTTGTAAAGTCTAATAAATTTTGCGCAGGTGCAGTTTGTGTTTTACCTCCCATTATCCAAGCTTGATGCTCAATGTCTTTTTGCAATTGCAATCCAGCGAGGGCTCCATGTTTTTTATAAGGCTCAAAATCTCTTAGTTCTAAACCTACAACAATTCCGCTATTAGCATAAGGATTATTTCGTTTTGATGGACTCCAACCATTTGTAACTATTTCATTTTGTGCCGTTGCGCAAGGCGCTATAATTCCGCCAGGACACATACAAAAAGAATACACTCCGTAATCTTTTGCTTGATGAACAAGGCTGTATGACGCTGCTGGTAGGTAATCACGCTTTTCAATAACTTCCTTAATGTTGTTGCAGCTGTATTGAATACCGTCAACATAATCTTGAGCATGTTCTACACGAACACCTAGTGCAAAAGGTTTTGCTTCTATCGCAATATTTTTTTTATCTAATAATTCATAAATATCTCGTGCCGAATGTCCTGTTGCTAATATGATGTTTGCACAGGGATGTTCAATTGTTGTGTGTTTCTCACTCTTCACCCCTTCGACTTCGCTCAGGGTGACAGCTCGAAGGGACAGACTTGAATCCATACTATTAGATTTCTCTATAAGTATTGATTTTACTGTGTCTCCAGTGTAATTAATATCAACTAATTTTGAATTGAAATGAATTTCGCCACCATGTTGTAATATGGTTTCGCGCATGAAACTAATAATTTTTGGTAATTTATTAGTACCGATGTGAGGATGCGCATCAACTAAAATTTCGGTAGACGCACCATGAACTACAAATGTTTTTAAAATATGTTCGATATCGCCTCTTTTACTTGATCGTGTATAAAGCTTGCCATCACTATATGTTCCAGCACCACCTTCGCCAAAGCAGTAATTACTTTCTTCGTTAATGAGGTGTAATTTATGAATAGCTGCTAAATCTCTTCTGCGTGCTTGTACATCTTTTCCTCGTTCAAATATAATAGGTTTGATACCTAATTCTAAACAGCGTAAGGCTGCATATAAACCAGCAGGACCTGCGCCAATAATTGTAATTGTGTGTTTAGACGTTGTCACGTCTTTGTAATCCATAACTATTGTTTCATCAACAACAGGCTCATTAATAATGACTTCAACTTTTAAATTAATTTTTATATTACGGGAACGCGCATCAATACTGCGTTTTAATGGCTTAACAAAAAAAGTGTCGCTTTCTTTTAATCCTAAACCTTCTCCAACTTCTTGTTTAAGAAGTTGTTCATTAAAGGCAATGTTAGGAGGGAGTACTAATTGTATTTCTTTTTTCATGTTAGGGTGGAAGATGTTTATTCTTCAGAGTATTAATTCAAGTGTTATCCTTCAAACGTAATTGAAAAAATCACCATTTTAGAATTTATTTTATCAATACTGTTACTGAAAATATTATTTTGTTTTTGCAATAAATTTTTAGTGCCATTCAGTAGTTTTAATTCCAGACCCAATTTAAAATATTGTAAATAAAAATCGACACCTAATCCTCCGCTATAAAAATAATCGTCTCGTGTTAATTTTATAGCATCATCTAATTGATTGGCTCCTCCTGAAGTACCGCCGCCACCTTTCTTTTTGGATGCTAAATCAAGCGTATAGCCACCACCAATAATGACATAAGCACCAAAATTATCTAAGCGTTTGGACTGTAATTTGAGTTCGAGTGGGAAAATTAAAAAAGTTGATTCAACACTTTTTTTATACACTTTAGTGCTGTCTCTCGCACCATTTTCTAATGTATATTCTAAATTACGGGAAGCGAAACTAATATTGGGAGTAAAGCGTAATCGTAAATATTCGTGTATTCTAAAATCGGCAATAATACCTATTGCAAAACCAGGATCTGATTTTGTGTAAATCGTTTTCATGCCATATCTAACGCCATCAATCACGCTATCTGGTAAAGCAGAATTTTTTACGGTATGAACTCTAAAGTCTGTTTTGTTATAAGCTAAAGCAAAACCGAAGTGTAATTTGTTTTTATAAAACTTGGGTAAATTAACACCGCTCTCTTCTTTATGCTGCGCAACCACTTGATGAAACATCGAGCTTATAAACAGTATATAAAAAAGTTTTTTCAATGTTTAATTAACGTTGTAATGAGTTGTTTTAGTATGCTAAATGGAAATATCATTCGTTGACGTTTCTTCTTTATCAGAATTTTCAATAACCATAGGAGTGATAGGGTGTACCGGTTTAAAAAACCATTTTTGAAATACTAATATAATCCCTACGCCGAAAGAAATAGCCATATCCGCCACATTAAAGATGGCATTAAAAAACTCAAAAGGTTCTCCTCCCCATATAGGAACCCAAGTAGGAAATCTACCTTGATAAATGGGAAAATAAAACATGTCTACAACCTGACCATGTAAAAAACCCGCGTAGCCACCACCAGCAGGCATAAATTGAGCAACATCGTAATCATTTGTTTCGCTAAATACTAAGCCATAAAAAGCAGAATCAATAATATTACCCAATGCGCCTGCTAAAATAAGAGCGACGCAAATAATAAACCCTTTGTGTTCGCCTTCATTCACTATTTTTTTGATATAGAAAATTCCAACAAAAACGGCTATAATTCTAAATGCACTAAGGGCTAATTTCCCATAGTTACCGCCAAATTCCAAGCCAAATGCCATACCTGGATTTTCAGTAAAGGTTATTCGAAACCAATCACCTATTACTCGTGTTACTTCGCCATGAGGGTAGTGTGATTTTATATACAGTTTAATCGTTTGGTCAATGATTAAAACTGCTAATACAGTAAGGATAGGAAGTCTATATTTTTTAAGCATAATGCCTGTAAAAGCAAAAAAGGTTATCCTGCAAAGATAACCTTTTTTTGAGTTTATGGAATGTATTGTAAGTATTACTGACTTAATTTAGCATCTATCCCTAAAGTAGCATGTGGTACTGAACGTAAACGCTCTTTTGGAATTAATTTCCCAGTGACACGACAAATACCGTATGTTTTGTTTTCAATACGCATTAATGCATTTTTCAAGTTTACAATGTATTTTTCTTGACGAACAGCTAATTGTGCAGTTTCTTCTTTAGATAATACATCCGATCCATCTTCTAATAATTTGAAAGAAGGCGAAGTATCGTCCGTTCCATGATTATCAGCATTTGATAAGGTTTGTTTTAACAAATCGTAATCGGTTTGTGCTTCTTTTAATTTTTCAAGAATTAATTCTTTAAACTCTAATAATTCTTTATCAGAATATCGGCTTCTATCATCCTTTGTATTCAAGAAAGGAGTAGGTTGAGGCGCTTGAGGTTTTTTAATTAAAGGTTTTGTAATATCAATATGCATTGGTCTGTTACGGATATATGATTCAGAACCTACGCTTCTTCCTTCATTTTTCTTTCTACGACCACGTCCACGTTTTTCAGGAATTTCATCATCATCATCATCTAATGGAATACCACCACCCTCTAAATCCAATACGGGCGGACCATCTAAGTCGGCATCTAAAATAATATCATCTTCCTCTTCAGGTTTTTCGTAATCATCTTTTACATCAACATCAGAATCATCTTCCTCTTCAGGCTCAATATCATCCTCTTCATCATCATCTCCCTTTTTACCTTTTTTCTTTCCTTTAGCAGCTTTAGCTACTGTTTTTCCACCCTTTTTAGCGATGGCATCAATAGGTTTTCCGGCTGTTTTAGGTTTTGTTATTTCTTTAACAGTTTTTTTCTCAGGTTTAGCAGGTGCTTTTGCAACAGGCTTAACTATTTTTTTCTCAACTTTTTTAGGAGCGGGTTTAGTAGCTTTTGCTACTGGTTTTGGTGCAGTTTTTTTAGTCACAGGTTTTGGTGCTGGTTTTGGTGCTGGTTTTTTGGCTACTACTTTTTTAGCAATAGCTTTTGGAGCAGGTTTCGTTGCTTTTTTAAGGGGTTTAGGAGTAGGTTTCGTTGCTTTTTTCACTGGTTTAGGCGCAGGCTTTACTGCTTTCTTCACTGGTTTAGGTGTAGGTTTTGTTGCTTTTTTAGCAGGCTTTGCAGCTACTTTTTTAGGAGCTGGTTTACTTACTTTTTTTGCCGGTTTTACAATTTTTTTTGCCATGATAGCTGAAATAAATTAATTTAACTTTTCTATTGAAATTAGTGTAGAGACAAGTTCATCGACTTCAACAGAATTTGCCGTGGCAGAGGACAAATTGGTAACCACTTGTAAATCGCCCGTTAAAGTTTCGGCGCAAATATAGTTCAAATTATTTTGAATGGCAGTATCTAATGCATCATTTTGCTGAATTTTTACCAAAATCTTGTCAGTTAGGTCTAAACCGCCCTCTTTACGCATGTTTTGGATGCGATTGACTAATTCCCGGGCTAATCCTTCTTCGCGTAAAGAATCACTTAATATAACGTCTAACGCAACGGTTATTTGCCCGCTATTAGCTACTTTCCAGCCTGGTATGTCAATAGGAATGATTTCTACATCTTCGGTTTCCAGGGTAATCACTTCGCCTTCGATATTCATATCAAATTTCCCTGATTTTTCAATTTCCTTGATAATTTGGGCTCTATGATCGTTGGCAAAAGCCTGAACGGTTTTCATGTGTTTACCACATTTTTTACCTAAGGTTTTGAAATTCAGTTTTAAATTTTTAACGATGTTAACTTGTCCTTCGGTTACAAATTCTAATTCCTTCACATTTACTTCAGCCAAGATAATGTCTTTTACTGCTTCAATGTGTTTTTGATAGTCGGCATCCAAAATAGGAATCTGAATTTTTTGTAAGGGCTGACGAACTTTTAAATTTTCTTTTTTACGAATAGATAAAATCATAGAAGAAATTTTTTGAGCCATCTCCATACGCTTTTCTAAATCGCTATCTATCAATGATAACGTAGCTTTTGGGTAATTGGTTAAGTGTACCGAATCCGCTTGGTCGCTGAGCGGAGTCGAAGCGCCAACTGTTTGTAAGTTCTGATATAACCAGTCTGCAAAAAATGGTGCAATTGGACTCATTAATTGAGATAATACGCTTAAGCATTCATGTAAGGTTTCGTAAGCTGCTTTTTTATCATCGCTCATTTCGCCTTTCCAAAAACGACGACGAGATAAACGAATGTACCAGTTACTTAAATGTTCATCAACAAACTCTTCGATATAACGAGCGGCTTTGTGAGGCTCGTAGTCTTCGTATTGAGCGGTTACATCATTAATCAAAGAATTTAGTTTTGATAAGATCCAACGATCTAATTCAGAACGGTTACTAACGTTTACCAGATTATTTTTATCTACATTGAAATTATCAACGTTTGCATACAAAGCAAAAAAACCATAAGTGTTATACAAGGTTCCGAATAACTTACGTTGAACTTCTGTAATGCCTTCTAAATCAAATTTTAAATTATCCCAAGGTGCGGCATTAGCTACCATATACCAACGAGTAGCGTCAGCACCATATTTATCAATAGTTTCGAAAGGATCAATTACATTACCCAAACGCTTACTCATTTTCACGCCATTTTTGTCGAGCACCAAACCGTTAGATACGACATTTTTGTATGCAATAGAATCGAAATTCATAGCAGCAATGGCGTGTAAAGTAAAGAACCAACCACGCGTTTGATCCACACCTTCGGCAATAAAATCGGCAGGATAATATTTTCTATCGTCAATAAGTTCTTTGTTTTCAAATGGGTAATGTACCTGCGCATAAGGCATAGCACCCGAATCGAACCATACATCAATTAAATCAGGTTCGCGAAATAATTTTTTACCGTTCTTTTCTAAAACAATGTTATCAGCATAAGGCTTATGTAAATCAAAGCTGTCGTAGTTTTCTTTAGAAAAATTATTTGGAATAAATTTCTCTAAAGGATTTTCTGTCATGTAGCCTTTAGTAACCGCATTTGCAATGTGATTTTTCAATTCTTCGGCGCTACCAATCACAATTTGTTCAGTGCCATCTTCGCTTGTCCAGATAGGAATAGGAATGCCCCAAAAACGAGAACGAGATAAATTCCAATCATTTAAATTTTCGAGCCAATTACCAAAACGCCCAGTACCAGTAGCTTCTGGCTTCCAGTTAATGGTTTTGTTAAGAGCAATCATTTTATCTTTAGCGGCCGTTGATTTGATAAACCAAGAATCTAATGGATAATACAAAACAGGTTTATCGGTTCGCCAACAGTGTGGGTAGCTATGTTCGTAGGTTTCTTTTTTAAAGAGTTTACCTTCTTCTTGTAGTTTTAAAACAATGCGTTCGTCCACACTTAAGTAATTTTTCAACTCCTTAATTTTATGGTTCGCTTCTAAAATTTGTTTTTGTTTTTCAAATTCTATTTGCTTCTCATCATCCGTATGATAAGCTTCTTTCACGTATTCTTCGCCATACAAAAAGACACCGTCTTGCACTTCAGGCACAAAGCGCCCGCGTTTATCAACTAAGGTTAAAGAGTCGATGCCATTTTGTTTAGCTACTCTAAAGTCATCCGCACCAAAGCTTGGCGCAATATGTACGATACCTGTACCATCAGTCGTAGTCACAAAATCACCAACAATAACTTCAAAGGCTTTGCCTTCTGGTTTTACAAAGGGTAATAGTTGTTCGTACTGAATGCCAACTAAATCAGAGCCTTTACAATGCCCAACTATTTTAAAAGGAATGTTTTTATCGCCAACTTTATAATCTTCAAATTTTAAATCAGTATGTTTTTCAGAAAAATATTTATTTACTAAATCCTTTGCCAATATAACGGTTTGTTGCTTTCCATCAAATGGATTAAAAGATTCTACAAACACATAATCAATGTCTTTTCCTACTGCTAAAGCGGTGTTTGAAGGTAATGTCCAAGGGGTTGTTGTCCAAGCTAGAAAGTATATTTCAGATTTCAAATTTGGAACCTGTAATTTGGAATCTGTAATCTTAAATTGCACTGTTGCCGTTCTATCTTTCACATCGCGATAACAACCAGGTTGGTTTAATTCGTGAGATGACAAGCCTGTACCCGCTGCTGGTGAGTAGGGCTGAATAGTGAAGCCTTTGTATAATAAATCTTTGTTTGATAAGTTTTTTAATAACCACCATACACTTTCAATGTATTTATTATCGTAAGTAATGTAAGGGTCGCTCATGTCAACCCAATAGCCCATTTGCGAAGTAATGTTTTCCCACTTATCGGTGTATTTCATTACTTCTTTACGGCAAGCTTTATTATAATCTTCTACCGAAATAAATTTTTTGCTATTCGGATTTCCGATATCTTCTTTCGTAATTCCTAATGATTTTTCTACACCTAATTCTATTGGTAAGCCGTGAGTGTCCCAGCCAGCCTTACGTTTTACTTGAAAGCCTTGTAGGGTTTTGTACCTGCAAAAAATATCTTTAATGGTTCGTCCCATCACGTGATGGATGCCCGGCATGCCATTGGCACTTGGTGGACCTTCGTAAAAAACCCATGGTGTAGCACCTTCGCGAGTAGAAATAGATTTATTGAAGGTGTCTTTTTCTTTCCAATAATTTAAAATGTCTTTACTGATTTGCGATAAATTCAGTTGGGAGTATGTAGGGTATTTTTTCATTTTATTCTTTAAATTAACCTCAAAGTGCGCTGAGTTTTTTCGCAGAGAACGCTAAGAGGCTTACTGTGTTATGTGTTGAATTAAGGGAAGCGAATTTACAAAAAAAAGTGATTGATGGCAAAGAATATTGACCTGCAATTAAAGGAATTAAGAGTTTTATAGTAACTTTAACGCAAGATATACAAGCTCGTCAAACATGAGGTCTGTTTTAAGCGCAGGTAAACGCAAATTATTTAAAAACTCTAAAACTACTAAACGCATCGTATTAGTGGTTTTTAGTGCTATTTTAGTATTAGCCTGTTATTCTGTTGTGTCATCTTATTTTATGTATTGCGAGCAATCGCTTAATCGTTTAGATGCTATTGCAAAAACATTGTCCGTTCAAATTGATGGGAATAATCATAAATTATTGACAAATACTTATAAAGTAAAAGGAGAAATAAAAACGAATCAAGAAAACGCACTGTATTACTCTATTCAAAGGCAATTGAAAGAAGTTCAGTCAAAAAACAATTTGAAGTCAGAAATATCAACCTTAATTTACATCGATAGTCTAAAGCAATTTTTTTATGTTGTTAATTCGTCAGATAAGCCTTATTATTTGGATGTTTATTCTCAAAATCACGACGCATTTTTAAAAGATTATCAAATTGGCGGAATGTTACCCCAATACAGGGACGAATATGGTACGTGGTTAACGGCAATTAGCCCAATTAGAGATAATACAGGAAAGGTAGTCGCTATTGTAGAAGTTGATGAGCGCTATGATGATTTCATAGATGTGATTGATGGAGAATTATACGGAAAGATTGCAATTGCGTTATTCATATTTACGGTTGTTGCTTTTGTATTACTGCGGTATTTACGCCAGATATTACTGGGAGAAGAAGCCGTTAAAAAAGAATTAGCAAACTCTTATGAAATCATTAATCAACATAATGAAGATATGCTGAACAGCATTAATTATGCGAAAAAAATTCAGACAGCGATTCTTCCACCCACTGAATTGATACAAAAAAATATTCCCCAATCTTTTATTTTTTACAACCCGAAGGATATTGTGAGTGGCGATTTTTATTTTTTTAAAGAATTAATTCCTGAAAAAAAATATGTTATTGCTGTCTGCGATTGCACAGGACATGGTGTTCCTGGCGCTTTAATGAGTATGATTGGTAATAATTTTTTAGAGCAAATTATTGATGATGAGTGTTTTTCGCCCGCTGAAATTTTAACTAAATTAAATCGGTCGGTTATATATACCTTGAAACAAGATGCCATGCAAAGCGAAAGCCGTGATGGGATGGATGTGTCGCTTTGTATGATTGATATAGAAAAGCAAACACTGACGTTTGCAGGCGCTAATAGGCCATTATACATAGTAGATGCGGATGGTAGTTTTTTAGAAATAAAAGGTG
>JANYGR010000307.1 GCA_025359355.1 Bacteroidota bacterium
TAAGGTGTTTGTTGATGCAGAATTAGTTGCCCAGTCATTAGCCACTATATTTAAGGAATTTGTTTGACAGGAAATACTTGTGAAGTTGTAGTTTGGATTAGGTAATGTATTTATATATTGAGAAGTTAAATTTTTATCAAATTTTAAAATGGCTGAATGATTAGAGGAGTTTTTCCCACAGGCATAAATAGTATCACTTAAAATATCAAAATCATTAATCAAAAAAGAACCTTGGCTTAAACTACTTGTATTGATAGTTGTTAGAGAAGAGTTTATTTTTTCTATGAGGTGATTTGAGGTTAAACCATAATAATCACCTAATGAATTTTGCATAAATTTAGAATATGCATTTGTAACAGTATTTGTGATTATAACTGTGCCTGTTAAATCTAAAATAGATAATGAGTTTATACTTGGATAAGATGAAGAAGAATGACTCGCTATGATAGTACTGTTACTGGTTATTGCAGATGCATTCACAGAGCCCAATGAATGAGATTGAACACTCGTTAAAATACCTGATTTAGAGTAGTGATGAAGATAATCAGAACTAAATACTAAAAAACTACTATCTGGTTTTTGAATAACCGAAGTGTATGCCTGAGCAAATCCATTACCAGTGGTATAGGTAAGAGTAGGTGTTTGCATAAATTGAGCAGTACCAATCGTATCTATTTTCATAATAAGACATGTTTTATTATTGCCAATTACATCACAACTATTTAAGTATTCGCCTACTATCAATAGTTGATTATCAAGAGTTTTGATAGAAGATTTAATGTTGACATATTCACTTAATGGTACGGTATGTTTAAATTTTATTTTCCCATTTTGGCTAACCCCAAAAACAATCGTTGTATCCAAGAAAGAACCAGTGTTACCAACTAATCCACTATAAATAGTATTAACAAAAAACTGAAACCCATTTACATTCACTAATAATTTAGGAGAATCATCGTAAGAATGCAACGACCAATTTGTTTGGGCATTAAATGATTGAACAGTATATAAAAAGAAAACAACAGTTACTACATAGATTTTTTTCATAATACTTATTTTTAGTATTAATAAATATAATCATTAAAAATTAGGAAACCTAACTTTGTGAATTCGCCGCATTGTAACAGTCTCTGCAAAGAGGCTCGTAGCTGTCAGTTTCGCCTAATAGGACTAAATTAGTGTCAGATGTTTTACGGTGAGAGATGTGTGCTAAGCTACCGCATTCCATACAAATAGCATGTACCTTCGTTACGTATTCGGCGCAAGCTAACAGATCGGGCATAGGCCCAAAAGGATTGCCTTTAAAATCCATATCTAAACCTGCAACAATTACTCGTACGCCACTATCTGCTAGTTGTTTGCATACGTTAACTAATTCCATATCAAAAAATTGTGCTTCATCAATGCCCACTACATCTACATCATTGGCCAACAATAAAATATTAGCACTGGCAGGAACGGGAGTACTCATAATTTCAAGTCCAGAATGAGATACTACTTTTTCTTCGTGATAGCGCGTATCTATTTGTGGTTTATATATTTCAACTTTTTGTTTGGCAAATTGTGCACGCTTCAAACGACGGATCAATTCTTCTGTTTTGCCAGAAAACATGGAGCCACAGACTACTTCTATCCAACCGCGTTTGTGTGTACTATGTTTAACGTTTTCTAAAAACATGTTTAAAGACTATTGATAACAAAAGCTTAAAAATAAGTGAAGTAGTTTTAAAATAGCGTATTTTTAATTCATTAATTATCCACAATATATGCAAACTGACATTTTATACAAGCAATTAACTACAAAATTAGATGAGTTAAAAACTGCTATTGAACGTTTTGAAAAACATACACCTCCAAGTACTACCTATGCCGAACAGTTGCATACGGCCATTAATGAGGCTAATAAGCTGATTTCGGCTTATGTGGTATTAAAAGAACAAAAAGATGTATCTCCTGATTTGAATTTACATTTGAAATTAATGAATGTGACCAATGCTCAACAAGAAGTGACAGAGCAAGTGAAAGCAGAAATTTTAGTTGAAAAATCAGAGATTATAGAAACTCCTAAAGTGGAAATTGCAAAACCAGTGGCAGAAGTAAAGCCGCCAATAATAGAAGTAAAACCAGCTGAAGAAATTGTTGTGGCGCCTGTTGCCGAAAAAAAATCAGTAGAAATTGTTTTTGAAAAACCAGAAATAAAAACCTATCCTAAATTAGCTATTAATTTGAATGATAAGTTTAGATTCATTAACGAGCTATTTGCAGGTAATACCAACGAATACAACATTGCCATTGAGCAATTAAATTGTGTGAACTCATTGGATGAAGCAAATGCATACACTAAGGGTTTAAAATCTATTTATAATTGGAATGACGACCATGAAATGGTAAAAAACATAAATGGTTTAATTCAAAAACGATTTATTTAATTTTTCTCGCTGATATCGCAGATTTTCGCTGATGTTATTTTTGTCAGTAATTAAATAGATAAATTTTTTAAAGAGTCTGTGTGTATCTGTGTAATCTGCGAGCAAAAAAATATTATGAAAAATATCCTATTACAATTCGCTTTAATTTTAAATGCCATTTTAATTGGCACATCTATTTATGCTCAAGATACAACGTATGCTCGCCAAGTTATTAAAAAATTGACTTCTCCCGAAATGCTTGGTAGAGGCTATGTAAACGATGGCGTTAATAAAGCAGCAACTTATTTATTGAGTGAGATGAAACAAATTGGTGTTGTGAAATTCGGAAAATCGTATTCACAAGCGTATCATTTTTCCGTAAATACTTTTCCTGGTAAAATGTCGGTTGTGTTAGATGGTAGAGAATTAACAGCAGGTAAACATTATTTAATTTATCCTTCGGCCACTACTAAAAAAACAGGTTACCAATTATTTAAAACAGACAGTGTCACGTATCACGCTAACGACGGTAGAAAAGAAGTGCCAGTGATTGTTAAACTCAAAAAGAAATTAACTTATACAGTAGCTACGGATACGTCTGATAAAACAGTGATTGAATTATTAAAAGATTCTTTCCCCAATGAATTAAAAAATGTAGATGTTATTTTTGAAAATAAATTTATTCCTAATTTTAAATGTCAAAATTTATGTGGTTACATTAAAGGAAAGCAACAACCCGATAGTTTCATTGTATTTACAGCTCATTACGACCATTTAGGAGCTATGGGCAAACAGGCTTATTTTCCTGGAGCAAACGACAACGCAAGTGGCGTAAGTGTGTTACTAAACTTGATGAAATATTATAAAAAAAATCCTGCAAAGTATTCAGTTGCTTTTATCTTTTTTAGTGGTGAAGAAGCAGGATTGTTGGGTTCTAAATATTATTCGGAGCATCCCATTTTTCCGTTATCAAAAATTAAATTTTTAACGAATATGGATTTATTAGGAACTGGTGATGATGGTATTATGGTGGTAAATGCGACTGTTTTTAAAGAACAATTTGAAAAACTAAATAGTATTAATATCGAAAAAAATTACGTCAAACAAATTAAGCAACGAGGAAAGGCTGCAAATAGCGATCATTATTGGTTTACGGAAAAAGGAGTCCCTAGTTTTTTTATTTATACCATGGGTGGAATTCAAGCCTATCATGATATTTATGATATAGAAAAAACATTACCCTTAACAGATTATGTGGACGTTTGTAAATTATTAATTGAGTTTGTTGGAAAAATTTAATCGAGCCAATTATTTTACTTAATCTAATTAGGATTTTCGTTACAAAAATACTACAATATATTCTTCGTTTTATTTTCTGAAATTAAATAATTCAGAAATAATACAACTTCTTAAACCCTTTATTAATAGGCTTTTCAAGATATTTTAAAATATTTTTTATTTTTTGATAGAAGTTCAGTTTTACTTCAGGATAGTGCTGTAGTTTAGATGTAATTATAAAAATTAATAAAAATAATTTGTAGAATATTTTAATTAAACACAATGAAAAAAATCTTATTAAACTTTATTATTGTTTCGGCAATATTTTTCTCAGGAAATTTATCAGCTCAAACAGCTGGAACATTAACTTGTGTATTTACGGCTACTACACCAGCAGGCTCAACATTTTATTCATCACCAAGAAACACATTGGCGGCTTGGATTCAAACTAGTACAGGAACTTTCGTGAAAACGAAAATTGATGATTATGGTGGAGGAACTAGCGATCATTTACCAACATGGAATAGTAAATCTGGAGGAAATACAACAGACGCTTCTTCAGGAGCTACAAGAACTTCTTGGGCGGCTGTTACTTTTACTTGGAGCGGAACTAATGTAGCTGGGGCAGTTGTAGCTGATGGAACTTATAATATTATTATTGAAGATTGCTGGAATCATGGTACAACGGGTATCGCAACATCTACTTTAACTTTTACAAAAGGACCAACAGCAGCTACAGTAACTCCAGCAGCTACAAATTATATTAAGGGAGTTACGATTACTTGGCAACCTGCTTCAGCGCCAGTTCCAGTAGCTAACTTTGTAACAAGCACAACCAAATGTGTTGGAAGTGCAATTGCATTCACCGATCAATCTACAAATACACCAACAAGTTGGTCTTGGTCGTTTCCAGGAGCCACAGTAACTTCATCAACTCTTCAAAACCCAACAGCTACGTATGCCTCTGCTGGTACTTATACTGTAACTCATACATCAACAAATGCATCAGGTACAAGTACAGTTGTATCTCAATCTATTGTTGTTGGTGCTTCACCTTCAGTGGCAGTAAGTAATGCAACGGTTTGTTTTGGAACTGCAGCAAACCTTATTGCGTCGGGTGCTACTACTTATAATTGGAATACAGGAGCAACAACCAGTAGTATTACAGTAACACCAACAAGTACGACTAATTACACGGTTACAGGAACAAATGCAAGTGGATGTGCTAATACTAGTACACTGAGCGTAACTGTTAATGCCGCTCCAACTGTTGCAGTTACTAATACTTCTGTGTGTAATGGTTCTTCTGTCAATTTAGCCGCTTCAGGTGCCACTACATATAGTTGGAATACCGGAGCTACAACTTCATCTATCTTTGTTACACCTACAAGTTCTACAAATTATACAGTTATAGGAACAACATCAGGTTGTACCAATACAAAAACTGTAAGCGTTACTGTTAATGCTTTACCAACAACTGCTGTTAATTCAACTACTATTTGTGCTGGCTCAACTGCAACGTTGAGTGCTACTGGTGCTAATACGTATGCTTGGAATACAGGCGCCACAACAGCTAATTTAACTGCAAGTCCAACATCTAATACTACGTATACTGTTACAGGAACATCAGCGACTGGCTGTGTTAATACCGCTACAGCTAGTATTATTGTAGCTAGTGCGCCAGTAATCACTGTTAATTCAACCTCTATATGTGCCGGTTCATCAGCAACATTGTCTGCCTCCGGTGTTACCACTTATACTTGGAATACAGGTGCTACTTCAGCTAATATCACTGTAAATCCAACAAGTACAACTGTGTATACTGTTTCAGGAAATCTTTCAGGATGTGCTTCGTCAACAGTAAAAACAGCCACTGTAACGGTTAGTGCGGCTCCTATCATCGCTGCTAATAGTGCAACTATTTGTTCAGGATCTATGGTAAATTTAACTGCATCAGGTGCCTCTTCGTATGCTTGGAATACAGGAGCTACATCTTCGTCTATTTCTGTTATGCCAACAGCTTCTACAAATTATACGGTTACTGGAACTATATCAGGTTGTTCAAATACAAAAACAGTAAGTGTAGCGGTGAATGCTATGCCAACAACAGCTGTTAATTCAACTACTATATGTGCTGGTTCTACAGCAACATTAACTGCTAGTGGTGCTACTACATATTCTTGGAATACAGGCGCTACAACTTCGAATCTAACCGCAAGTCCTACAACAAATACAACATATACAGTTACAGGAACATCTGCGGCTGGTTGTGTTAATACAGCAACTGCAAGTATTATAATTGGAGGTAGTGCCGTAATCAACGTTAATTCAACTTCTATTTGCGCAGGTTCTTCAGCTACTCTAAATGCGTCTGGTGCTACATCATACACATGGAGTACAGGTGCTAATACTTCTGGTATTATTGTAAATCCAACAAGTACAACTGTATATACAGTTTCAGGAAATCTTTCAGGATGTGCTTCCGCTGCAGTTAAAACAACTACAGTAACAGTTAATCCATCGCCAACAGTATCTTTACCAGGTTTACCACCTTTATGTGTTAATAGTGCAACCCAATCTTTATCTGGAAGCCCTGCTGGTGGTGTTTATTCGGGAACAGGAGTTACGGGCTCTGTGTTTAATCCTTCAGTTTCAGGACCAGGAACATTTGTAATTTCTTATTCTTATACTAATACAGCGGGATGTTCTTCGTCTTCAAGTAATGTTGCTAATGTTGGAGTATGTACAGGAATAGCAGAATCTATTAATGCATCATCTATT
>JANYGR010000308.1 GCA_025359355.1 Bacteroidota bacterium
TTACATCCAAAAACCCATACAAAAAGAGCGATTAGAAAAAGCCATACAAAAAGCTTGTGACATTATACTAAAACCAACTACCCAAAAACAATTTGCCACCTTCAATACCAACAAAGGAAAAATGTTACTGTTCTTCAAAGACGTACTCCTTATTACTATTGCCGAAAGCGACAAACGCGATAAATTAATTTATTTAGAAAACGGAGATACTATTATATTAAAAAATACTTCTTTCGATCAACTGCTAAGTATTTTACCAACTACTAATTTTTGCAGAGTAACTAAAAAGGAAGTCATTGCCATAAAAGCCGTCAAATTCTTTATTCACAACGAAATTACAACACAAGTGCTTACTCAAACTCGCGAACATTTAAAAATAAATTTAAACGAAAGTTATCGAAAAGACTTTCTATCGAAGCTTCATTAATATTCATTACATCAATTTTCACTCTTGTTACATTTGTTTATTTTGCAAGGCTATGAGAGCATGTAAGCTGTATTTTAGATTGTAAATTTGTGGCATGTTAAAACAAACATTGCGCCTTATCATATTATGTTACTGTTCTTCCGCTTCTATGTTTTCGCAAACAGGTCTTGGAATAGGGCTTTATCCAACTGGTACAGAAACAGGTTTAGGAATTCGTACTTCTAAGGAAACCCGCATGGCTGTAGATGCAAGAATTGCCAGAGCAAATATTTATAATGAAAAAAATAAAATCTCTTCTTTTGTAACTGAATTGTCGGTTATTTATAGAGTAGTAAAACTCGAAAAAGTAAAATTTCATGTAGGGCTTGGTTATAGAGCAGATTGGAACCTTAATGATGGGAATAAACAGGGCGTTATTCTTCCTATTGGAGTAGAAGCATTTCCTTTTCCATTTCAAAATGCAGGATTATTTTTTGAAGCTGCCCCTTTTTATGTTTCAGATTTTAAATCAAAAGATAATGCTGGTATAAGAACCAGCGCAGGATTTGTATTTTATTTTCCATTGAAATTGAAAAAAAGTGCAGGTGATAATACAGTAATCCCAAATACAAAATAACATTTATATGAAAAATTTTAAAAACATATTGTTTTACCTTATTACCATTGGCGGGCTTTCCGGCATTATATACCTTATTGTACTTCAAGGAGAAATTTTAGAAATTGGAAAAGTATCTTCTACCATCGTTGAAAACACTAGCACACAATGGCAACAATTTAAAGAAACCTACTTACATAATATTACTCATCCTTTAGCGATTCTTTTACTTCAAATTATTACTATTATTTTAACCGCAAGAGTATTTGGTTTTTTATGTAAAAAAATCGGACAACCATCTGTAATCGGTGAAATCATTGCAGGTATATTATTAGGCCCTTCTTTTGTTGGAATGTATTTTCCTGAATTTTCAAGTTTCATATTTCCAAAACAGTCATTAGGTAATTTACAATTTTTAAGTCAGATAGGTTTAATACTTTTTATGTTTGTAGTTGGTATGGAACTCGACCTGAAAGTATTGAAAACAAAGGCACACGAAGCCATCGTTATTAGTCATGCAAGTATTATTTTTCCATTTACTTTAGGTATAGGATTGGCATATTTCGTTTATCAACATTACGCTCCACAGGATATTAAATTTTTACCATTTTCGTTATTCATAGGAATTTCTATGAGTATCACTGCCTTTCCTGTATTAGCACGTATTGTTCAAGAACGAAATTTAACCAAAACAAAATTAGGCGCCCTAGCTATTACTTGTGCTGCTGCAGATGATATTACGGCGTGGTGCATGTTGGCCGCTGTTATTGCTATTGTAAAAGCAGGAACTTTTATTAGTTCCATCTATACTATTTTAATGGCTATAGCTTATGTATTTTTAATGTTGAAATTAGTAAAACCCTTTTTGAAACGCATGGGCGATATTTATTCTAATAAAGAAGGATTAAGTAAGCCTGTAGTTGCAGTCTTCTTTATTATCTTATTAGTGTCGTCATACGCAACGGAGGTAATTGGCATACACGCTTTGTTTGGCGCATTCATGGCGGGTGTTATCATGCCATCCACTACAAATTTCAGAAATATTTTTATCGAAAAAATTGAAGATGTTTCTATGTTATTATTACTGCCTTTGTTTTTTGTGTTTACCGGATTGAGAACTCAAATCGGTTTATTAAACGAACCACATTTATGGCAACTATGTGGCATAATAATTTTAGTAGCTGTTATTGGTAAATTTATCGGGAGCGCTATCGCTGCAAAATTTATTGGTCAAAGTTGGCGCGATAGCCTTATTATAGGGGCACTAATGAACACCAGAGGATTAATGGAATTAGTCGTACTTAATATTGGATACGATCTTGGAGTGTTAACTCCCGAAGTATTTGCAATGATGGTTATTATGGCTTTAGTAACAACCTTTATGACAGGGCCTGCTTTAGATTTAATCAATCGTTTTTTACCCGAAAAAAATATCGATAGTATTCCTGAAACCATCGAAAAATCTGGCAAATACAACATACTCGTTTCTTTTGGAAGCCCACTTAGAGGAAGATCATTAATTAGATTAGCCAATAGTTTCATTAAAAAAGCACCTCAAAATGCTACCGTTACTGCATTACATTTGTCGCCCAGTAGCGATATTAATCAATTTAATGCCATAGAATATGAGCGTGATAGCTTTAAACCAATTAAACGAGAAGCTCAAAAATTAAATATGACTGTTGATACCTTATTCAAATCAACACAAGATATTGATAAGGAAATTAGTGAAACGGCTAATGCTGGAAACGTTGATTTGCTCTTAGTTGGCATTGGACGCTCGGTGTATGAGGGCACACTTCTTGGAAAAATTTTAGGCTTCACATCTAATATTATAAATCCTGAAAAGCTATATGATAAAATTACAGGCAGAGAGAAATTATTTGATAATACTATTTTTGATGAGCGAACTAAGCAAATTATTAAATCAGCAAAAGTACCAGTAGGGATTTTATTAGATAAAGGTTTAGAAAAAATTGAAACTATTTTTATTCCTATTTTTTCTATCAGTGATAGTTTTTTATTGATCTACGCTCAAAAATTAATTCATAATAGCGAAGTAAGAGTGATTGTTTTAGATGCTTCTGGAACCATCAAACAAAATCCTGAATTAAAAGAAGCGATCCGTTCTATTGAGCAAATAGCGCCAAATCACATCGCATTGTACGACGAACAAAAAATAGAAAACATTGTTTTAGAACAACAAGATTTGATTATTCTGAGTATCGATAGTTGGAAAAAAGTATTAGAATCAGAAAGCAGTTGGTTATCTAACACACCATCAGTATTAATTATGAAGCCTTAGATTTAAAAATCATAAATATTTTACACCAAAAACCTAAAAAATAAAATTGAAATAATGGTAAGAATAACTAGCGGAATCGATAGACTACTTACAATTACCTGATCATTTATAAACTTTAATTTTTTATATTTTTCCATTGTACTAATATAGGTCATCGGCATAAATACTGTTGGCAACAAACTAACCCAAGAATATATTGGAAAATTTAATAACGTCATTATTACTATTGAACTTAGTATTGGCCATAAAAAAAGTTGTTTACTATTTTCTTGGACTCTAAATAGTTCTTCATTTTTGTAAAAAATAAATTGATTAGAATATTTTGAGAATAAAAAATTAATCAAAATAAAAAACAAAATTGCTAGACTAATTGATACGATCATTGGAACTCCTAAATAATCAAATACTTTACCCGTATCTCCATCTTTAGCAATTGGGGCTATTATCATATAGCCTAAAAACATAAGAAGATTCTGCATTCCAAGCCAAAGAAAAAATAATTTCAAAAGCGAAGGCTTAATACTTTTTATTGAAACATATAATGCTATAATTCCTATTAATAACGAACAAAATGGTCCAGCAGCAGCCATTGCAATCTGAGATTTCAGAGAACCCTCTGTTAACGGTATTACATAATTATGGTGTAATTCAGGATTTAAATTTAAATATAGTCCAACAACATAATGACCAAACTCATGAAGCATTGTTGAGATAATAGATGATGAGAGAACAATTAAAACACTATTTACACCTAAGTATTTATTTTTTAAAATCATACCTTAGTTTTATTTAATTGACTAATAAATCCGAAAACAAATTATTACTTTTTATCAGCTAAATAAATAGCCGCTAAACCAAAACTAACCGACTGAAATGTTGCTTTGCAATAGC
>JANYGR010000174.1 GCA_025359355.1 Bacteroidota bacterium
ACGTTATAATCCTTAGGATTAAAAATAGAATCTATTTTTGGTCTTAATGAATCTACTAGTGCTTTCATGTTTTTAGAGCCAATATCTGCTGCTTGAAAACTAATACGTGTGATGCGTTTGGTACTATCCATAAACGTTTGCAACACATTGTTTTTGTTTTTACCTTTTACAGATTGAGAATATTCGGATAGTGTTTTTAAATCGCCAATAGACGGTAACTTGTAGTATTTTGGATTACCATCATTATACGCTTGATAAGAAAACTTAACGGCTTCTACAATTGATAAAGGTCTTGAAAACACGGTATCTCCTTGAAATAAGCGTTGCATGGCTTGTATTTTATATAATGCCTTGGCATTATTAGCAAACAATCCGTTTTCTTTTTTAGTATCAATGGAAATTTCAAAAGGTAAAACTCCTCTGAAGTTTTTTTCGAAATATTTTAAGTCTGTGTAAATAGGATCTTTTTGAGGCAAATCATCAACCACATAACCTACCACATTCATTTTGCTCATTCCCCAAAAACAAATTAAAGTAATAATAGCTATGGTAATATAAATAGCAGGGCGCTTATGTAACACCCAGTAATTGATAACATCCAATAATTTATTAATTCGTTTACCATCAAGGTGATTTAAATCTTTGGCTTTAGGCTCAGGCAAAACAGTTAAAATAATAGGAATTAAAATTAAGGTGATAAGGTAGGTAGTCATTACACTAATCGCTGAAACAACCCCAAATTCAACTAACAACGAACTATTGGTAAAATATAATACTCCAAAACCAATAGCAGTAGTAATGTTTGCTAAAAACAAACTGATTCCTATGGTTTGTATACTTGTAGCAATCGCTTTGATTTTATTACCATGCAAGGCAAATTCCTTATGATATTTAATAATGAGGAAGACACAATTAGGCACACCAATCACCATAATCAATGGTGGTATTAATCCTGTAAGAACCGTTATTTTATACCCAAATATTTGTAGAAGTCCGACCGACCATAATACCCCTATCGCAACAACTAAAATTGAAAATAGAACCGTAGAAAAAGATCGGAAAAATACCCACAATACGATAGCGGTTACTAAGATAGCAAGCGCCAAAAATAAGGTCATTTCACCTGAAACCTTTCTCATAATTGCCGAACGAATATATGGCATCCCTGAGTAATGCATTGTTACCTGATGCTTTTTAGCAAAGGCTTCTGCCACCATTTTGATATCATCAACAATAGTAAGGCGACGTTTAGAATTCAAATCGTTTTTATTGAACGTAATCGCCATTAAATTGGCTCCCGTTTCTTTATTGTAAATTAAGCCTTTGTAGAAGGGCAACGCTAAGATGTCTTGTTTAAAACTATCAACTTCTTGTTGATTGTAAAACGGATGATTGACAACAGGCAGAAATTCGAACTTTTCTAAACTATCATTTTTAACGATTTTAAAAAGAGAGGTAAGAGACATAACGCCTTTGATACCTTGGATGTTCTTTATGGTATCAGTTAAGTTATACCAATCATTTAATTTTTGAAGTTGAAATAATTTTTTGTCTTCAAAGCCAATAACCATGACGTTTCCGTCTTCACCAAACTGTTTTTTAAATCTTACATATTCAACATAAGAACTATCGTCATCAGGTAAAATTTTAGCGAAATCATACGAAAGCTCAATCTTAGAGGTTTCGAAGCCCATGAAGGCAGTGATTAAAAGTAAAGCGAGGGTAAATGCTAATTTGTTTCTAAGTAAAATGCCTGAAAAATATTTCCACATAATGTAGGATGCTTTTATAAAAATTTAAATCAAATAATACGAGTAATTACTCCATTGTAACTACTCAAAAAGTTAAAAGGTTAAAGTTAAAAGATAAAATTAAACATCAATCAAAAAAAAGATAACAAATTGTTAATCAGTTATCTAAAATAGATTATCATAAGTAAAATAATGCTATTTTAATCCTTACAAAAAACGTAGTGTCAAATAAGAAAATTTCAAGTTCAAGGCTTGCGAAGGCTTAAATAATGGGAGTTTGCTAGCTTGTACTGAGCGCAGCCGAAGTATCGCAAATGACCATTTTTAAGACGAGCGTAACGAAGAAATTGGAATTTTCTTGCTGACACTATTTCTTACTTCTTAAATTTCCCTTTCAATGCCGCCAATGCCGACATCATATCATTAGGATCATAAGCAACTTCTACTTCTTTTTTAGGCGACGATTTTTTAATCACCTGAGTTTCACCTTTCATAGATAATGCAATGCGTTTGCGCTTCACATCACACTCCGTTACATTAACCCATACGTGTTGCCCTACTTTTACTATTAAATTGGGATCATCCACAAAGGTATCACTCAATTGGGAAATATGAACGAGTCCGTCTTGATGCACACCCACATCTACAAAAGCACCGAAATTAGTAACGTTTGTAACGATACCTGGCAAACGCATGCCTTCGCGCAAATCCTCGATGCTATGCACACTTTCATCAAAACTAAAAACCTCAAAGGATTTACGAGGATCGCGTCCTGGTTTTTCTAATTCGCTTACGATGTCTTTAAGTGTTGGTAAACCTATGGTTTCGGTTACATAGCTTTGTAAATTTATTTTTTTACGAAGTTCTTTATCACCAATTAAATGATCGATGGTACAACTTAAATCGCTTGCCATTTTTTCCACAATATGATAGGCTTCGGGATGGACAGCGCTTTTATCCAAAGGATGCACGCCATCGCGAATACGCAAGAAACCAGAGCATTGTTCAAATACTTTATCTCCCATACGACTCACTTTTAATAAATCTTTACGTGATTTAAATGCACCGTTTTCGTTACGGTAATCCACAATATTTTTAGCGAGTGTTTCGCCAATACCTGACACGTAAGATAATAATTGTTTAGATGCCGTGTTAAGCTCTACTCCTACTCCGTTCACACAACTCATGACTACGGTATCCAATTTATTTTTTAATGCTGTTTGATCCACATCGTGTTGATACTGCCCAACACCAATTGATTTCGGGTCTAGTTTTACCAACTCCGCTAAAGGATCGGCTAAACGACGGCCGATAGAAACAGCGCCACGAACCGTTAAATCATATTCAGGAAATTCTTCACGAGCCACGTCTGATGCAGAATAAATAGAAGCACCAGCCTCACTTACCATAATCACAGGAATTGTTTTTGGTAATACATCAATACTTCTGATAAACTCTTCTGTTTCGCGAGACGCCGTTCCATTACCAATAGCAATGGCTTCCAATTCATGTTTAGCACACATCGCCATAACTACATGCTGAGCGTCCATCACACGGCGTTGAGGCTCATGCGGATAAATCACAGTTTCCTCTAATAATTTTCCTTGAGCATCTAAGGCTACTACTTTACATCCCGATCTAAATCCAGGATCGATGGCTAACATTGATTTTTGGCCTAATGGCGAAGCTAACAACAACTCACGTAAATTATCTGCAAATACTTGTATGGCTTTTTCATCAGCAGTTTGTTTGGTCATTAGTCGCATTTCCGCTTCAATACTCGGTTGTAGCAAACGCTTGTAACCATCTTCAATAGCTAATACCATTTGTTCGGCGCATTCACCACGCGTTGTCACAAATTGTTTTTTAATCATATCGTGCGCTAATTCATCATCAATCACAATATCTAAAATTAAAAAATCTTCTTTTTCGCCACGACGCATCGCTAACATACGATGACTAGGACAAGACATTAAAGCTTCTTCCCATTCAAAATAATCTTTAAACTTCTCTCCTTCTTCTTCCTTTCCTCTAATCACTTTACTTTTTACGATAGCTGATTTTTTAAATAAGTTACGCATGCCTTCACGCACAACTGCATCTTCACTTATAATTTCCGAAATAATATCTCTTGCTCCGTGCAAGGCGTCATCAGGGCTTTCTACTCCAAGCTCTTTATTCACAAACTTTAATGCTTCAGGAAATAAGTCTTTTGTTTCTTGTGCTAATACTAATTGTGCTAAAGGCTCTAATCCTTTTTCGCGTGCAATAGTAGCTTTGGTTCTACGACGAGGTTTAAATGGTAAGTATAAATCTTCTAAAGTAGAAAGTGTTGCGGCAGCTAGTATTTTTTCTGATAATTCTTCCGTTAACTTACCTTGTCCTTCAATAGATTTTAAGATGCTTTCGCGACGTTGCTCTAATTGACGCAAACGCTCTATTTCGGTTTTAATAGTAATTACTTGCACTTCGTCCAAACTACCTGTTACTTCTTTTCTGTATCGAGAAATGAATGGAACCGTAGCACCTTCATCTAATAAATCTACAGTTGATTTTACTTGTTTGGCATCGATCTTTAAATCGTCAGCAATTTTAAAAAATAAGGAAGCGTCGGTCATTATAATAGTTATGAGTTATAAATTATGAGTTATGACTAATTGCGAAGTAATACATCTAATTAGAATAACAAATATAAATTTATAAAGGCTTGTCAAGCGTTGATTTTATGAACAGTTTGGGCTATTTATAGACAACTAATCATTTTATTAGTGAAAGATAAACGCTGTGTATTTTTTAATATTAAAACGCTAATAATTAACATTTTACTCCTACATTTGCGGGTCAAAAGTCTAACACAAAATTTAAGACATATAAAATGGGATTTTTCAGTAAATTATTTAATAAAGAAACAAAGGAGAACCTTGATACTGGCTTAGCAAAAACTAAAGAAAGTTTTTTTAGTAAATTAGCGAAAGCAGTTGTGGGTAAAACAACGGTTGATGCAGATGTTTTAGATAATTTAGAAGAAGTTCTTATTACTGGAGATGTTGGTGTAAACACAACCTTAAAAATTATTAAGCGCATTGAAGCCCGTGTAGCAGCTAATAAATACGTGAATACGGCTGATTTAAATAATGTATTGAAAGAGGAAGTTGCCGCCTTATTAATTGAAAATAACTCCACCGACTCCGTTGAATTTGAGATTCCGAAAGACAAAAGACCTTATGTCATTATGGTAGTTGGCGTAAATGGTGTTGGTAAAACAACCACTATTGGCAAACTTTCGCATCAATTAAAAAAAGCTGGTTATAATGTTATACTTGGAGCTGCCGATACATTTAGAGCTGCCGCTGTTGAACAATTAACTATTTGGAGTCAGCGTGTAGGCGTTGATATTGTGTCTCAGGGAATGGGCGCAGATCCTGCAAGTGTAGCATTTGATACCTTAAGTAGTGCTAAAGCAAAAAATGCAGATGTAGTTATTATCGATACGGCTGGTCGTTTGCACAATAAAATTAATTTAATGAATGAACTTACTAAAATAAAAAATGTGATGAAAAAGGTGATACCTGATGCGCCACACGAAGTACTTTTAGTTTTAGATGCGAGCACAGGACAAAATGCCATTGAGCAATGCCGTCAGTTTACAGCAGCAACAGACGTAACAGCATTGGCATTAACAAAATTAGACGGAACTGCTAAAGGTGGCGTTGTTATTGGTATTTCGGATGAATTTAAAATTCCTGTAAAATACATTGGTGTTGGCGAAAAAATGGACGATCTACAAGTATTTAACCGTACGGAATTTGTGGATAGTTTATTTAGTAAGAATTAATCCTAAATAAAAACAAAAAACTATAACACATCAATTTTAAATAAGAACTACACATGAACTTTTTTCAACGCTTTCGTTTTTTTTTAATTGGATTTATTCCAGGTTGTATCATTCTATTTTTTATTGTTCGTAAAAATGGTTGCACTAGCCCTAACGAATTAAAAATGTTAGAATTTCAATACCAAACTTTGCAATTAGGAAAAAAAGCCGCTTGCAAACTTAAATGCTTAACCCTCACAGAAGCTGGTTTTAAAGCCAAATTACGCGACTTTGAAGTGGATTATGATTTAAGTGATGTTCATAAAAAGCCTTATGGTTTCTATTATTTAAAAAATATGGGAACAAAAACAAATCCATTTGAAATGGTGATAGAAGACAGAGATACTATTTCCTATATCAATGACATTAAATTATTAAGCAATCCATCAACCTGTCATTGCGATACGATTCAATAAACTACCATGGAGTTAAAAACAGATTTATCTAAATTCAATAACGATTGGTATAAAAAAGGAGGAACTTCTTTTAAACGTGTATCATGGTATACAATCAATGCCATCTTCCTTAATTCGGCTTTTCCTAACAGCGATTTTAAAGTTTTTTTATTACGTCTCTTTGGTGCCAAAATCGGAAAAAATGTAAAAATTAAACCGTTTGTAAATATTAAATATCCTTGGAATTTAGTTGTTGGCGAAAACGTATGGATCGGCGAACGCGTGTGGATTGATAATTTAGGCACTGTTACTTTAAAAAACAATTCATGTGTTTCTCAAGGCGCTATGTTATTGTGTGGAAACCATCATTACAAAAAAGTTGCTTTCGATTTAATTGTAGGAAATATTACCATTGAAGAAGGTGCATGGGTTGGCGCCATGTGTGTGGTTTGTCCAGGTGTTAGAGTTGGTAATCATACCGTTCTTACCGTTAATAGCGTTGCTACAGCTAATCTATTACCTTGGGGCGTTTATCAAGGGAATCCTGCTGTAAAAATAAAAGACAGGGTAATTAAAGGATAAATAATCTATTTACTAATAATCAAGAACTCTGTTCTACGATTTTTAGCTTTGCCTTCTTCTGTTGTATTTTCAGCAATTGGTTTTTTAGGACCGTATCCTTTCGCTGAAATACGTTTACCATCAATTCCTTTTTCTTCGATGTAAGCTTTTACAGTAAATGCTCTATTAGCCGATAAGGCCTCATTAGCGGCAGCAGCACCAACATTATCCGTGTGTCCCTGAACCTCTATATGTATAGTTGGATTAGCCTTTAAATATTCAGCAAAGGCATCTAATACAATAAACGATTCTGATTTTAAATCGGCCGAATTAGTATTATAGTATAAATTATTAAGTACAAAGGAACTTCCTTCCTTAGCCTCGTTCAGTTCTAAATTTACTGGCTTTGGTTCATTACTAAAGGTGGCGTCTTTAATGCTAATCACTTTTGAGTTAAATGCATAATCATCTTTTTTGACTGTAATTAAAATATCATCTTTCTTTTTTAAATTAACAGCCACCATAAACGTTCCCTTTGCTGAATCCACTACTGCCAAGGTTTTTTCTTTAGTTACTGTATTTGTAATTTCTACCTGACCTCCAGCAACTTTATTTCCCTCTTTATTTTTCACATCACCTCTCAAAAAGGTTGTTTCTTGTGGACGAGCTTCTTTGTATAAATCAAACGAAAATAAATCGTAACGGCCTATGCCTTTACCTTGCATTTTACCTTCATTATACGAGAAAAAATAACCCGTTTTACTATCCGTACTTACAAAAAAGCCAGTATCGTCAGCTTCTGTGTTAATAGGATATCCTATGTTTTCGGCATCTAACCATTCTTTTTTATCGTTTTTACGAATGAAAAAAATATCGAAACCGCCAAAGCCATATTGTCCGTTACTACTGAAATAAAGAGTTTCACTATCCGAGTGAATGAAAGGTGTTTTTTCATCACCTGCTGTATTAATTTTAGGACCTGCATTTTTAGGGATACTCCATGCGCCTGTTTTAGGATCTCTTAACGTGTAATAAATATCAATGCCTCCATAACCACCTGGCCTGTCACTTGCAAAATAAATAGTATTTCCATCGGCACTTACTGTTGGTTGCGAATCCCAGTAAACAGGATGATTCACGTTAGGACTTAATTTTTTAATTGGTTGCCATTCGTCATCCACATTTTCGCTCACATAAATATCGCAGTTAGGTTGATTACCTCCCTCTTGTTTCATCATCGCAAAATACAAGTGTTTATTATCAATGGAAATAGTACAACCGCCTTGGTTATCGCCCGTTTCATTAAACGGAAAAGGCATGGGGTCGCCTGCATTAAAGTTGCCTGCTTTATCGCGTTCGGCCACCATAAATACTTCTATCTCTCTATCAGACGTATATACTTGGTTTTTACTTTGTGCAGACATCTTTCGGGTAAACAAACATAATTTATCATCGGGTGATATAAATGCTAAGTACTCATCTTTAGGAGTTGAAATACCTTTAACAACATGGGGATCAAAAGGAACAATTTTCTTTTTAAGTTCGGCTTCTTTCTTAGCAAATTTGATCATTTGTTTTGCCTGATATATTTCTGCTTCGTAATCCTTCGAGAATTTTTTATCATTATCATCTTTGAATTTGATAAATTTTTCGAGGTACTTAATGGCCGAATCATTTTTAGTTTCATCGTAATAATTAAAGCCTATATAATAATAGGGTTCCGAATGAATTTGCGGACAAGCACCAATAGCCTTGTAAAAATAAGGGATAGCAGGCGCAAACGATTTATTTTCTAATTTACAGTGCACCACAATTTCATTACCCATCGCGATGTTAGCTTCTGCAAAATCAGGTTCTAAAGCCAAGCACTTACTTAAAAAGGTTAAACGCTCGGGCTTAGTATATTTCTTTTTTTCGATGCCTTTTGCATAGAGTTTCAAAGCTTCTTTGCTATCTATTTCATTGCAAAATTGTTTAGTAGATCCTTCTTCATCTTCCTGAGCAACAGCCGAAAAAGAAATACCAATTACTAAAAAAATAAAGAGGTGTTTTATCATAGAAGTAATCATACAAATACATTAATTAGTTACAGCTCATTAAAAATGAACCCATTTATCACTCAAAAATAATTCCAAATGCAACAGGTTAC